>JASJCP010000005.1 GCA_030065935.1 Xenococcaceae cyanobacterium MO_167.B27 | reverse complement strand
GTTAAACCTTTGATATATCTCATTTAAAATTTATTCTCCTTTTCACATCAGCGACCCGCTACGCGGTTGCCTGTGGCATCGCCAGAGTCAATGGCGATCGCTTAAGGAAAACTCCCTCAATATAATCCTCTCAAACTTTATTAAAAATATACAAATAATTTTGCTTGAGTACTTATCTAATTCAAGATGAATGGGGATACTTGTCTTTACCCTACTGGGTTGACCATGTTGGCTCAAAAGACACTCGTTGGTTACGTTACTCTCTTGAGAATAGGTCACAACAACATCCTCCTGATGTTGCATGGACAAAAATTGAAGTTATGTAAATTAATTTTTGCAAGGATGTTTGTTTGTTAAGAGGGTTTTTGTAGCTCAAATAGATTCAAAGCTTTACCTGCTATACATTTGAGCTTTATTAATGGTCATTAGAGGTGCTTGAAAAATTCTGAAACCTCTGAGAATATTAGGTTATGTCGCTTTTAGTTTTTGGATGTTGGCAAGTTTTTGCTGTAATTTTGGGGGGTACAACTAAAATTCATGTTTTTTTGTTCCTGAAGTCAGTTACAGCAAGTAATTCAGAGGTTGCCCGGTCACTTAATTAGATGTCGTTAGGCGTTGTGAACTACAAAGAAATTAATAACTTTGCTTATCCGTTTTTCCTGTCACTTAATTAGATGTCGTTAGGCGTTATTTCCTATTTAATAATTCTTTGTAGTTAATTAAATTCTCAACTTGTCTGATTAACTTTTGATACTTTTGCTTACGTTCAGAGAGCAAACTATTAATTGCTCCACTTATTAAAAAAGTAGATAAAGCTCCCATAAAATAACTAATTAAAATTGCATCTGATAAATCGAGACTTGAAGCTGACAGTTGCATAATATTTTTCCCTGTCAAACTCAAAAATAATACAAATTTATTACTAACTTAAACTATTTGCTGTTTCCAAATCAAGGATTAAACTCACGATTTACGATAAATATAGATTTTTTAACAGTCCCAAGATAGGACAATTTTTTGAATTTGCTTCAGCTTGTCTGCCATGCCCAGAGTATGAATGACATAATCAGGTCGTTTAGAGAAATCTTTACCCCAATTACCAATAGTTCTCTCACTCAAGCCTGTTGCTTTGGAAAGAGCAGTAATGCAGACTTTGCGATATCCTCTTGCCTCTGGAGACATATCTATCCATTTTCGACAGTACTCTAACGGCTCCAAAATCATCTATTCCTAATACGTCAACATGGTGGTTGGATATGCTCGTTGACCATGAGCATCCTCTCCCCGTCAATTTTATCTTGCTGTGTTGATGAATTATTGTCTATTAGTTCTGTTTTAGTTGGGAATTATTTACTCATAAATCGTGAGTTTTATGGAAGCATAATATGGTATCGTAAAGTGATAAGAGAAGGCGATCGCGCCTGGACAGCATAGATTCGCCTTCTCTTACCAACCTAATTAAATAAAAAGGTCTTACCATTATGATTGCATACCAACCTGATGCAACCCAAATTTGTGCTGAACAATTGACGGAAGGGGAGATTATTCGGCACTTTACAGGAGACACTTGGAAAGTCATTTCTGAGCCTGAATATACCTGTTCTGGTATTAGCTTTGAAGTGTTGTGTCTGAATGTCGCAACTTTGCCAAATACTCAAACAGTTGTTTTTGCACCTGAATGGAGATTTGAACTACTCCATTATCACTGTGCTTTAGAAGCATAATTTTAGTTAACTGCGATCGCCTTTGCTATTGGCGATCGCTTTTTCTGTTTCTACTCCTTCAAAATTGATCTCAAATCAAATGCTTGGTTTTTTCCCTACACTCTACCCAGGCGAGTTACTTTATAGTGCTGTAGCACGTTATCAAATCCGAAGTGGTAACTTAAGCCCCAAATTAACTATCGAAGAATTGTTTAATTCTAGAAGTATAACTGCCACTGCTGATTTACCTTGTGGCTTAGAAAATCTAGTCAATAATCTACCGCCTCATTCTTCAATTACTGTAGATAGTCTGATTCAACACCATACACTATATCCGTTTTACTCTCCTTTTATTCCACCAAAAAGAGCCAGACAAATCGAAATATCAATGAGAGGAATTTATGGAGGAGATATTCATACTAGAGCAGGTATTATGGCAAGTGCAATTAATACCCCGAACTACTTTCGCTTTTGTCCTGATTGTTTGCCAGAAGACTTAGATAAATACGGTGAAACTTATTGGCATCGTTCACATCAAGTGCCAGGAGTTTTATTTTGTCCCATTCACAGGATAGCGTTGCAAAATAGCCAAATTTCGTTTCAAGGGTTTAATAAACACGAATATCATGCTGCAAGCCTGGATAATTGTAGAGTTTATTCAGCAAAAAATGATTACAATAAGGTGATATCCGAGAAATTAATCACTTTATCTCAAGACAGCTTCTATTTATTAGAAAATACTTTCCCAAGTAAAAGTTTGGAATGGTTTACCAAGAGATATCGAACTCTACTGATTGAAAGAGGTTACGCTAACTCCACTGGTAGAGTAAAGCAAAAAAGACTAATTGATGATTTTGTCTTTTTCTACGGTAAAGACTTTTTGAAAGTCATAGACTCAAGGGTAGCTTATGAAGATACCAGTAATTGGTTATCCCAAATTGTCAGGAAACATCGCAAGGTATTTCATCCTATCAGACATCTTCTAATGATTCGGTTTCTTACAGACTCGATAGATACTTTCTTTCAGAACAATAAATCATACAGACCCTTTGGTAGAAGTCCTTGGCTATGTCTCAATGCAGCAGCAGATCATTATCTTAAGCCAGTAATTACAGACGTTAAAATTAGTCATTGTTTGGAAAATAAAAAGCCATTGGGAACTTTTACTTGTTCCTGTGGCATGATTTATTCCCGCAGTGGGGAGGATAAGAAAGAAGAGGATAAGCTCAGAATTGGTAGAGTCATAACCTATGGTCAAGTTTGGGAAGATAAACTCAGAGAGTTAGTTGAGGTAAAGAAGTTGGGATTAAGAGCTACAGCAAGGGAATTAAAAGTCGATCCTAATACCATTAATCGGTATGTGGCTTTACTACATTTAACGCCATCTTGGACGAAGAATAAGCCACAGATAAAGTCAGAAAAAGTAGCATCGATAGTTTCAGAAGATATTAAGCGGGAAAAACGAGATATATGGCTTAATTTACAGCGAGAGAACCCAAAACTATCGAAAACTGAAATTAGAAAACTTGCTCCTGATGTTTATGCTTGGCTTTATCGCCATGATAGACAATGGCTTAATAATAACTCTCCAAAACTTCAACAACCTACCTCCTCAATAAATAGAATTGATTGGAATCAAAGAGATAAGGAAATTTTAGAGCAGGTTAAAGATGTCGTGAGAAAATTAAAGCAAACAGAGAAACCTATAAGGATTACTGTTGGTACAATTGGCAAAACTATCAGGTTAAAAGCTTTATTAGAAAAGCATTTGGATAAATTACCTAAAACTAGGGCTTATTTGAAGTCAGTAACCGAAACAATTGAAGATTATCAAATTAGAAGAATTCAATGGGCGGTTAAGGAATTAAATCTCAAGGGAGAAGAGATTAAGGAATGGAAGATATGGAGATTAGCTGGTTTGAGAGAGAATTTATCAGATAAAGTTAGAAATGTTCTGGAGAAAGAGTTAAAAAGCTCGCTATAGTTTTACTCCAAATACTTGGAAGGCTTGTGTTATTGTTTGGGACAAATTGAGCTTATGTTGCTGTTCGTAAAGTTTAACCGCTTGACGATAAGCAGATAACAATTCGGGAATATTCTCTACTTCACCATCTGAATTTTTAGTATTGAGTAGAACCCAACCTTGATTGTGGTAAGCTTCAGCGTAGTTCGGTAGAATCTGAATAGCTTTTTCTAAATAGGACCCGGCTTGAATCCATTTTTCCATTTTTCCCAATAAAGTTCCTAACCGAAATAGGACAAAAGCATCATCACCAAATTTTTGCCTGTGAGTTTGATAAACTTTAATAGCTTCTTGAATACTGTTTAAATGTTCTAAAGCAATAGCGTGATTTATGATTACCGAGTTAGAAACTTGTGCTAGACGGGTTGCTTGCTCAAAGCAGAGTAAAGCCTCATTCCACAAACCTTGTCTGCTTTTTTTCCATCCTTTAAAACTCCAACCCCAGGCATGATCTGGATTTTGAGTTATGAATTCTTCGATGCGTCTTTCTACATCTCTAGCCTGTTTAGTAACGACTGCTTTTTCTAGGGCAAAAATAAGGAGAGGATATACCCATAGTTGTAGTGTTTGAGAATCTGCTGATGGAGTTTGTTTGGATTTAAAGATGGCAGGAGTAGCAGCACGAATTGCTGATTTCCATTGTTTTTGATTGATTGCTATCCAGGCTTGTATGCCCAATGCAAAAGTACAGTTGTTGTCAAGTTGAACTGCTTTAGCTACAGCAATTTCTGCTTGTTGCCAGTTACCAGTTTTACCTAAAGCCCAAGCTAAATTAGCTTGTATCCAAGCTTCTTGAGGAGATAAGTTAGCAGCTTGTTGTAGTTGTTTGACCGCTTCTGCCCATTGTGATTTTCGGCAGTTAACTAGCCCCAAAACTCCATAAGCTCTACCATCATTTGGTTGGATTTGAATGGCTTTCTGGGCAGGTATTTCAGCTTGAGAGTCATTAACATGAAGTTGCACTAATGCTAGTTCTACTGCTGCTTCTCCATTACCAGGTTCGTTAGTTATAAGTTTTCCGTAAGCTTTAATAGCCTCTTTTAGTTTATCCTGCTTGACTAACTCTTGAGCTTGTTTGTGCAGTGGAGAGACAAATTTTCCTTTGAGTGCATCAATTAGTTCATCAGCAGTTTGGAATCTTTCCGCAACATTTATTTTCATTCCAGTCAGAATAACTTTTTTTATTAACCTACTAAGATTAGAGTTTAGTTTTCGTGGTGGAATTAGAGGGTCTGATGAACCTCCTTGTACTAGGGCATTTACTCTATCTACCGCCTCTATTGGTGGTTTTCCAGTTAGTAATTCATACATAGATGCACATAAAGCATAGAAATCCGTAGCGGGATAACGTTTACTCCGATAAGAATACTGTTCGTATGGGGCATAGCCAGCAGTCAAGGTAACGCTCATTTCGCGAGTTTGACCAGCAATAAATTCTTTAGTTGCACCAAAATCAATTAATATTGCTCTATCTTGACTGTCAATCAAAATGTTATCAGGTTTAATATCTCTATGGAGAAAATTATTATCATGAATAACCTTTAATGCTTCTGCAACTTGAATAAAATAATGTTTAACTTGATTTTCGGATAAAACTCCTTTTGCTTTGAGGATATCATATAGAGTTTGGCCTGAAATAAATGCCATTATGATATAAACAGTATGGTTTTCTTCAAACCATTCATAGATTTTAGGAATATTAGGGTGTAGGCACTTTTGTTGATTGCTAGCTTCTAATTTGAATTTATTGATTTGTAATTGTTTTTCTTTTGGAGTGATAGAAGAAGGCCAAGTTACAGTAGCTCCTTGTCTGGCAGATTTTTCTGGCCAGAGTTCTTTAATAGCAACTAAAGATGAGTTTTGTCTATTTTGTCCTTTATATGTAATACCAAACCCTCCTTCACCTAACACTTTTTCTATTTGATATTGTCCTTGTTTGAGTAATACTCCAGAAGATAAATGATATGTAGAGGAAGTAGTTGTAGAGGAATTAGAACTAGAATCTAGAGGTTCGTAACCACAAGTGGAACAGATCGTTGTTCTATCTGGATTATCTTGTAAACAGGCAGGACATTGAATAGTCATAATCAATAAGTTTTTAAGATAAAGGAAACTTTGCCAAAAGCGATCGCATCACCCGAATTTAATATTTCTGATTTAGTAATTCTTCTACTAAAACGAGATTGTCTGCTACGTCGAATAAAAATACCATTGACTGAATCTAAATCTTTAATTTTCCATTGTCCTTGCTCTCGATAAATCACTCCATGTTGACGAGATACAGTATGAGAGCCAGGAAAATTGTTTAAGTTAATATCTACTTCTTGTTCACCAGGCTCAAATCTTCCTACAATCATTGGGCTTTTATCTACAACAAATTCAGGGGAAGAATTAGCAGAATGTATCGGAATTAGCTTGGCTACTTGACCAGAGCCAGTTAAAATTTTTAGCAGTTCATCTACTGTTTGAAAACGGTCTTGAACTCTCATGTTCATTCCCTTGAGAATAATCTGTTCTAGTAGAGGATTTATTTGAGGAGCTAATTTGCGAGGAGGAACAAGGGTTTCTGAAGCAAATCTTTCTGTTACATCTACAGGTAATTCTCCTGTTAGTGATTCATACATAGAAGCACATAGAGCATAGATATCTGTAGCAGGCCATCGTTTACTTTTATAGCTATATTGTTCGATAGGTGCATAACCCCGCGTTAAAGTAACACTCATTTCACGAGTTTGTCCTGCCACAAATTCTTTAGTTGCGCCAAAATCAATTAATACTGCTCTGTCATGTCGGTCGATAATTATATTCTCTGGTTTGATATCTCGATGCAATAAATTAGCATCGTGAACTACTTTGAGAGCTTCGGCAATTTGTAGAAAATAGCGTTTGGCGCGATCGCTTGTTAAACAACCTTCTTCTTTTAAGATATTAGATAGAGGCTTTCCTTCTACTAAAGCCATTGCCATGTAAGCGGTATTATTTTCTTCAAACCATTCATATACTCTAACGATACTGGGATGAGAACACTGAGCAATATACTGAGCTTCAGTAGCAAATTTTTTCAATTGCCATTGTCTGTTTTTCGGGGTAATAGTATGGGGCCAAACAATGGTTGTCCCTTGTCTAATAGCTTTTTCTGGCCAATTTTCTTTGATGGCTACTTTTCTGTTATTAATTAAATCAATCCCTTCATAGGTAATACCGAATCCACCTTCCCCCAGGATTTTTTTAATTTGATATTTGCCTTTCCCAAGAGTGCTGTTATTTGGTAGATGGTAACTTGGCGCAAAATTATTGGGTTGCAAAGCAGCACCACAAGCCGTACAAGTAACTGCATTGTCATTATTTTCACTCATGCAACCCGAACATACAATTGACATTTTTAGTTAGCCGTTTCTATACTACATTGCAAAGCCAGAAGAGTAGCGTTATCAGATGCTCCTTTATAGAGAACTTGTTTAATAGTTGCATCTACTGCTGACTGTAAATGCAAAGACTTAGCGAAGATTTCCCCTATTTCATCAGTTGAAACTAAATCCCACACTCCGTCAGAACAAAGTAGTAAGATATCGCCATCTTCTAAAGTCATTGATAGTTTCTGTTTGATACGCCTTAAGTCTTGAACATAGCCATCGCTTAATATACGTTTTGACCCCAAAGATTTAGTTAATACGTTGCGGTCTGGATGTTCTAAACTTTCTTCTAGGCTGATTTGACCGCTTGCCACCATCATCGCCACAAGGGAATGATCTTCACTTAATTGGCTGATTTCTCCTTGGCGAATTAAATAGATACGACTGTCACCAACATGAGCTACCATTAGGCGATCGCCCATTGCTAAAACTGCGCTTAGAGTTGTTCCACCATCTTTTACTCTATTGGTGATAGATTCGTTAGCTTTTTGGAATAAATCGACTAACCAATTCGCTCTTGATTCTTCCTCTGGAAAATTTTGGGTTATTGGTTCTTCTAGTAGGGTTTTTACAGCAATTTGACTGGCTACTTCTCCCTGTGCCATGCCTCCCATACCATCAGCTACTACTCCCATAATTAGATTTTCTAAATCACTCAATTGCTGTTGTCTTACGCCATAGTTATCTTCATTAGTAAGACG
The DNA here is from genome assembly GCA_030065935.1 of Xenococcaceae cyanobacterium MO_167.B27. Classification (GTDB taxonomy): domain Bacteria; phylum Cyanobacteriota; class Cyanobacteriia; order Cyanobacteriales; family Xenococcaceae; genus JASJCP01. Next base: position 85,396 of record JASJCP010000005.1, on the reverse strand, counting down.
ACTAGTTGATAATCCTAAAGTTGAATTACTGGCAACTTGCCACTGAATTTTTTTGACCCGAAATAAATTACGAGTTTCGACTAAAAGACTAAGTAGCTGAGATAAAGCGAATCGCTCTTCAGAGATAGGAGATAAGGCAATTTTTAATAGTTGATAAATTCGGGGAATTGGCTCAATTTTAAGGTCAAGTTCTTGGTTTGATGGCGGTTGTTGATGAAAACATTGATAGAGTAAAGCTCCTACTGTATAACTAGCCATTGATTCTTGGATGTTATGAGCAGCAGAAAGTTCAGGAGCGCAGTAATTTCCGATTAAACCAGAAGAAAGTGATTCGTCAACAGGATAAGCAGTAGTTAAGTCAAAAAACTTAAGGGGTTTTCCGATTTCAATCAGTTGAGGAAGGAGATTAACAAAACACCATTGTCGCTGATATAGATAGGAAGCAAATTGACAGATTTGAATAGCTATAGATAAGTATTCTTCTGTTGAATGCTTCTCTTCTAGCCAAGTTGCTAATGTCCCACTTTCTTCGGGAAAATCGGTTAAGAACAGCAGTTTTTGTTTAGATTCATCGATGCTAATTTGTTGTTCGGGATAGTATTCTTCTTCTAAATATCCTGAATTTTCCTCTACTTCTGTTTTAAGAACTGCGTCAGAAATATGTTGCGTTATTGCGATATTTTCGAGTTTCTCTTCAATTACAGTATCTTCACCAGTAGAGATCGCCTCTGTATCTGTATCTACAGAATCCGCATTTTCTTCTAAAATGTAGGTGCGATCGCCATTTAAAGAGGTATTTTCTAGTTCTTTTTGCTCCTCTTGGTTGTTTTCTGATTCGCTTAAGATTGAGTGAGGATTAATCAGTACAGATTCTACTGTGGTGTAGGCTAGTAGTTTGGCAATCATGGCATAATCACCCAGAGTTTCTCTAAGCTTTAGTTCCCGATTTAAACTACTATCAATAGAGCCTACACGCAACAAACCGAATTGCTCGATATTTGGCTCAGAATCAGAAGATTGAAGTTTAACTTTAAAGTAATGAACATCTGCGGTTAATAAACCCAGATAGGCGATAACTTCTACTCTGAATTCACCTAGACAGAAGCATATTTTTTCTTTGATGATTAAATCTTGGTCATCTGACTCCTGAGTTCCCAATTCTGAATTCTTTACTTCTATTAAGTCTTTCATTGCTTATTCCAAATTAGTATTAATTTCAGGTCTAGTGAACGCTATTTAAGGACTTTGAAAGACAAAACGAATTTTGGCGATCGCTACTTCATCTCCAGAATTTAAGCTCTCAGGGGTGGTAATTCTGGCACTAAAGCGAGTCTGACCCACTGGTTTGATAAATACCCCATTGGTAGAACCAAGGTCTTTAACTTTCCAAACTCCAGCATCTTGGTAAATTTCAGCATGATGACGCGAGACAGTTTCGTTACCAGCAAAATCTTCTAGATCGATATCTACAGGACCCATATCTGGATCGAATATACCGATGAGAGCATTATTTTCTAGAGGAAATTCAGCAATGGGAGCATTTGGCTGTTTGGCAATCAGTCTAGCAGTTGTCCCAGTAGGTAGAGGATTATGGGGAGTAAGAGAAGGTGAAGTTGTTGCAGGAGAAGGTTCTGGTGCGGGAGTTTCAGTTATAAAAGTTTCATCTAATGGTTGTGAAGTGGGGACAAAAGGATCGACTGTAGCATTATTTGTTGGTGCTGCTACTGTACTTTGTAGTTCTGCACCGCAAGCATCACAAAATTCTGATCCATCAGGATTTTTATCGTAGCCACAAACTGTACAAGTAATCATTTAGTTCGCTCCTTTATTAGTAATTGGAATAGTTTTTATTAGGCTTTTGGGCTGAAGAAGTCAGGATTGAGGATTCGTGGAGTCAGAATACAGGATTCAGGATTCACGGAGTCAGGATTCAGAATTCAGTATGGAGGATTCAGAAGAATAATTGAAGCTATTTGGGGAAAAGAATCATCTAATCTCGATCAGCTTTGGGTTTAAAACCTTATCTCACTATTCTCCTAAGTCCTGAGTTCTGAGTTCTGTATTCTGAATTCTGAGTTCTGAGTTCTGTATTCTGAGTCCTGAGTTCTGAGTTCTGTATTCTGAATTCTGAGTTCTGAGTTCTGTATTCTGAATTCTGAGTTCTGAGTTCTGTATTCTGAATTCTGAGTTCTGAGTTCTGTATTCTGAGTTCTGAGTTCTGTATTCTGAGTTCTGTATTCTGACTCCTGTATTCTGACTCCTGTATTCTGAATTCTGAGTTCTGTATTCTGAATTCTGAGTTCTGAGTTCTGTATTCTGAATTCTGAGTTCTGTATTCTGTATTCTGACTCCTAACTCCTGTCTTCTTCTTCAATTGGTCTTTTAAGGGTTTAAGTTCCCGAAATCGCACGTATTTGTGCGTCTGAAAGTTCGTTATTAAGATCATTGTTCATTTTGACGGTTTTTCCTTTAGAACCCATTTTGACTGTCTTGCGAGTTCCCGCAGATATCTTGCGAGTTTTACGCAATTCGTCTTGAGCATCGTTGAGAGATTCTTCCATAGCCTTATTGCCAATTTTGACAGTGAGGCGACGCGCCGTTTCTAGCAGTTTTTCTGCTTGTTCGGGATTGCTATCAGCAACTTTGGTAGCATCTCCAACCAATTGGGAAATATTACGCTGTTGGACGTAGCCCATTACTTCTTGATCTACCTGTGCTGCGCCACCTTGTCCCGCAATAAACTGCACCACGACATTCTGAGGGGTCAATTCGCCTCGCCTTTTTTGTCCTGGTACGTCATAGGTTAGACCCAATTGAGCAATACGAACACGGGAACTAACACGACTATCTACATTGAATTCGAGGATAAAAACAGTTTCATCATCACTTAAAGCAGCACCAATAGGATAAGGTTGTTCAGTTAAAGGAAATTCTGCTTGATCGGGATAGATACGAGTTACGCGGTTGAGTTCTACTCCCTTAACAGTCCTAACGTTGAGAGCAAGATTATTAATAACTTCTTTTTGTGCTTGTTCTACTTGTTCAAAGATTGTTTTAGGTAAATCGGTAATGGAAATTTGATTTACTCCAGTAGCATTTTCTGAGACTATGTGAAAAAGACGACCACCTGTAGTATCACTCAGATGAATAAGCAGGTCTTCATTGTAATCTCCAACTCCTAAAGCGGTAATTGGTATTCCATTGTTGGCAAACTTTTTCGCCAGTTCTCTACATTCCATATCGTCAAAGGTTTCACCATCGGTAAAAATTAAGGTACGGCGACTGGTCATATTTTGATCGGAAAGAAGAGACAAGGCTAAATCCATCCCCTTTCCCATACAAGTACCGCCAGAAAAATTACGAAGTTCATCAATTGCATTTTGTAGTTGACTGATTTCAGTAGCTGGTGTCAGTCCAACCAGAGTAGATGCTTTGTCATCAAATTGAACCAAAGAAATGCGATCGCTTTCGTTTAGTTTTCCTGACCAAATCAATTCTTGCAAGGATTTGGCTACAATATCAATCTTGGTTTCTCCCCCAGTAACTCCCTGGTAATTTTGACCATCTATACTAAATGTTTGACCTGTCGGTTGAGGTTCTCCAGCTACCACTTCATACATCGAACCACTGGTATCAATTACAAAAGTAAAAGTAGTTGATGGGCGGGTATTAGCTACTTCTTTGGTTGGTCGTAGCTTGAGCATAATAAATAGTTTTTGATTTGGTGTATCCGCAGGTAAGAATTCTCGATGGGGTGTAAGGGTGACGTTTAGCATATTTTTAATTGAGAGATTGTTAGAAAATTCTGCGTTTGGGTTAGGTTGGGAATTAACATTGAGGTTAAGACTCTCAGATTTAGCACTGCTAGTAGTTTTATCTGTTTTGTCTAATTTTGCTTCCGAGTCTTCTTGTTCTCTAAAACGAAACTGGAGTAGTTCTTGTTTTTGCTGTTCAACAGTATCCGCTTGGGGAGCGGAAATGGCTGAAAGAAGTCTATATACGCTGTCTAGAGAGCGATAAGTATCATCGAGAGAAAAACTACCATTGTGCGCCCAACGATTGCGAGTATCCCGTAATTCTCCCACTAAACTACGTTCTGCATGACCAAGATTTTTTTTAAAGACACTGTGCCATTTATTACACATTAAAATGAGTAAGGCGGAGATATCTTCTTTAAGAATTTGAGCAACATTACGTCGAAGGGTGCGATCTTGAGGAAGGCTAAGAGTAGCAGCGACAACCCATTTGTCTCGATACACAGAACGCATTTCTCGTTCGACAAAAGGATATAACCCTTCTCTAAGAAGGTCTAATGCTCTGCCAACTCGTTCTTTGTTGGTAATTGCCATGGAGAATTTTTTGCGTTGACGGTATCGAATAGGACACATCACAGTTAGTAGTCCTATAAATTAAAATTCCCACTTAGACAAAAAAAATTAACATAACGTGAGTTCGATGACTTCTCAAGTGTCGATTTCCTGCGAGAATACAGAATATAGGATTCAGGAGTCAGCCGAAAAAGCTAAAGGAGGTAATGCCCCGATTTGCGGTTCAATTTCTGCTATGTCTGGCTCAATAATCTCTGGTAATTGCTGATTGCCAGATTCTTGTAATTTTTCAATCTCGGATTCGATGAGTAGAGGCAAATCTAAAGTTAAGGTGCTTTCTCGATATCCCTCTTTAATATCTTGAATCCAGGTATTTAATATTTTATTTAAGTCTTTGTCTTTGATAGCGCAAGAGCTTTGTTTTTGCAACGTCCTACGTAAACTTTCTTTGATTTCTGTTGTAAAAACCTGCTCTGGGTTGTTTTCTTGATTTGGCTTAAAATCTAGTGAGTAGTTATATCGTTCTTGACTTCCTTTTATTTTGAGGTAGAAATTATATATGACCATGATATTTGATATTTATTAACGACAACTATTTAAATATTATTTTAAAGGCGATCGCACATTGGAAAAATTATTTTGGTAATTGGTACATATAAAAATCACAAGGATTTGTCATAAACATATATTCTTCAAAAGACTCGCTCAAGATAATTTGGTTCTTGTGTAAAACTTGCAGTAGGCACTGTCCCGATCGGTTTTGAGCTAATCGGTATTCATATGCACCATTAATAAAACGTCCGTTAGTACTACGAACAGTGATTCCTCTACCTGTAGCCCTTTCTTTTCCTATATAGAAACTATCTTTTCTTATCGAACGACATAACGTAATATCAAAATTTTTAGTAGAGCCAAAAGTGCCGTGTGGTAATCTTGCTGATTCTGGACAAATATGTGCATGAGCTTCCCAGGCAGAAGCCACTGATGTAGGTTGATGTGTTGAGTTATTGGCAATCTGGCTTGATGATTTTTCTAGCAATCGATTTAAAAGTTGTTTGCCATTGGGAGCGAATACCTGTAAACGAATATAATCTGGATTGTTTGGTTGCCAATTTATCTGATAGCTATAATCTCCATTTTGCCAAGTATATGTATGCCTTTGACGGTCAATTGAAGATTTAGCCCCTCTTAAAGATAGAGAATTTCCAGTACGAAGTTCTGTTCCTTGATAATAGTAAGTGCCATTTTTTTGCCAAAGTGATATCAACCAGCTATCATCGCTAAATTTTCCTGAAGGAAATTGCTGAGTTAGTTTAGTATCTGCTCGATCGTTTAAAGTTGTTATAGTTATTGTGCGATCGCTTTGTTTTTTTGGTTCCGGTTGTGACTCTACCTTTTCGGTTTCTAGTCCTATTTTTAATTCAAAAGTGGTAGAGCCTTGAGGAGCAGAAACTTGAATTATATAATTGCCATCTACAGATAAGTTTTTACTACTTAGTAATTGATTATCTGGTGTATAAACCCAAACACAAATATCTTCTTTAGTTTGATAATTAAACTTTTGACCTGAATTTCCTTTAAAAATATATCCAATAGTCTTATTTTCCTTGGCTATTCCCGATAAAGTAGAGCGATTATTTTTGAATGATATCGCTTCAATACTTTGGGGATTAAGAGCAACTTTGGGCTGTTCAGGACATCCACCTGAAGCCAAACTATTACCAGGATAATTAACAGACTTAGATTCTGATTGAAGTATATTTGCCCGACAGCTAGAAATTAAAAATAAACTAACAATAAATATTGTTCTGCTTACTGAAAAAATCATATTACTATTGTTGATTCATAAAATATAAATTAATAGATCGAGCGACCTCAAATTGAACTTTTTACTTCAATATTTATGTTTCCTAGTTTTCTGCGATCGCAGTTTTTCAATTCATGTCTTAGCTTTTTCATTCCTTTTGCCATTCCATATTCTTGGTCATATTGCATAACAATTTTTCCATTTTCTAGATATATCTTTGCTGTTATTGGATAGAAACCCTGGGACTTTGGTAAGTAGATATGAGAATTGTTTGAACTTCCTAAAACAATTGCTTTTTCTCCCAAGGAAAGAGTAGTTTGTTCCCTGGGATTCCAATGAACGATGAGAGATGCTTTTCTGATCAATTGCTCGATTAAAGCGATCGCTAACCCAATAAAAAAGCCCAAGATAGCAGCACCAACAAAACGTCCCGCAACATCGCCTAATATGTTTGCTGCAAATAAAAAACCGATAGCTCCCAAACTCCCCCCAATAGCACCTGCTTGTAAAGCGCGATTTAGTTTCAGATTAGGCATAAAAAAGGATATTCCACCGCCTACTAGAGTGCCAAGAATAGTCCAACCTACAAGTCTTCCAAGGACTTCTAGAATAGGAATATTAGCAACAGGCATAAAAATCAATTGACCAATAGCACCAGCAGTTAAACCAGCAGCAAATCCACCCATTACACCAATACTTCCTTCACGGGAAGTTAAGAGACGGCGATGTAAATAATGATTTTGTCCAACAATTAGGGCTAGGGAAGTACCAAGAGCTAAAAGTCCAGTCCAACTTCCTATACGTAAAATAGAATAAACTAGACTATAATTTCCAGTATCGCCAGATTCTACCAGTTGTTTCCCATAGATAGCTGTTTCCGCAGCGCGAAAGGCTTGCTCGAATTGACCAGAACTAGCGTAGAAAACTAGGGAAGAATCCCCTGTGAGTTGAGTAAGGAAATTAGTGTCAGCATCCCCAGTAGCAACAGCAATCAGATTAATATCCTGGTTTTTAGAGAATTGGGCAGTTGTTAAAGTATCTGTTTCAGAATTAGGTTGACCGTCAGTAAACAGTAGAATGTTGCGAGTTAAATTGGTAGATTGCAGTTGGGTAGTAGCAGCTTGTAACCCTGAAGCCATGTTAGTCCCACCGCCATCTTGTAAGTTTGCGATCGCACTTTCGATACCTGGTAAATCTGAGGTTAGAGAAGTTCCCAGGCGAACGTTACTGCCAAAACCGATTACAGCAAATTGACTCTGTTTAAGGTCTTGACGTTGAACAAAGCTAGTAGCTGCTGATTTTACTTCTTGTAGTTTGCCCCCATCCATACTACCAGAACAGTCGATGAGCAGAACAACAGCTTGAGGCGATTGTTCAATTGTGGGAGGAAGTTTAGTTAGATAGAGTAAAAGTTCTCCTAATAACAGCGCAGCAATTAAACACCCTATTGCTCCATACAAACCAAAAAGCAATGGTTTACTGAGTTTTCGTCTTAAGCGTCTTAGTAGCTGATTCATTACTGTCGTCACCTGTTTATATTTGTTTTTTCCATTATTCTTCTAAATCCTGAATTCTGACTCGGTGAATCCTGACTCGGTGAATCCTGACTCGGTGAATCCTGAATTCTGACTCGGTGAATCCTGACTCGGTGAATCCTGAATTCTGACTCGGTGAATCCTGACTCGGTGAATCCTGACTCGGTGAATCCTGAATCCTGACTCGGTGAATCCTGAATCCTGACTCGGTGAATCCTGAATCCTGAATCCTGAATCCTGAATCCTGACTCGGTGAATCCTGAATCCTGACTCGGTGAATCCTGACTCGGTGAATCCTGAATCCTGAATCCTGAATCCTGACTCCTGACTCGGTGAATCCTGACTCGGTGAATCCTGACTCGGTGAATCCTGAATCCTGACTCGGTGAATTCTGACAATAACTCTAATAATTAGTCATTTGTTGATAAACTAATCGAGAAACTTCTGGCAAAAAATCTTTATCTTGGTAAAATGATTTATCATCTCCAAAAATAACTAATATGTAGCGAACTTTTCCATCAGGGCTTACTATAATTGCTGTATCATTACGGTTATTAAAAGTCCATCCCATCTTGGAATAAAAATCAGTATTGGGAGGTAAGCCCTCTCCTAAAAATCCTTTGATAGCATTATAAGGTTTATTCCTCCAAGCTGCTGGATTCAAGTCCCGTTTTAGTAAGGTTTTCATTTCATTACTATAAAAATCAGAAACAGACTGATTTGAGTAAATTTCATACAGCAATCTAGCAACGCTATCAGTAGTTAAGTAATTTCTAATTGGATTAATTTCTTTATTCCTTAATACTAAATTTTTGTCTCGAAGTTGTTTATCTCTACCAGCAGGAAGATTCATTCTTAAATAGGGAATAGGATAGGTTTTTTGACTAATATTTATATTTTTATATCCCGCTTGTTCAAAAAATAGATTTACCGTATCGCGTTTGGCTTTCCAAGCTTTCATTGTTTCTAAAGGTAAAGAGCTACCAGATTGAGTTTTTGTAATAGTATCTAAAATTAAACTACCAGCTTCATTATCTGAATCTTTAATTAGATCCACTAGAGTTTTTTCACTAATTTTTCCTGACGGAAGTATCCCTTGTTCATATTGACCAAATAAAACTACCATCCAAAATAGTTTAACTACGCTGGCGGGATATCGAGGCTGATAGTCTGCAAAAGAAGCATAAGCATAACCCTGGTACTCAGTAGAATTTAAGTCAACTAAGCTGATGGATAATTTATCTGTCCTCAAACCTCTTTGTCGAGCAACAGTAACAATATCATCGACAATATTTTGCAGTTTATCATCTGATTTGAAAGGTGGAGTATTTGTCTGATTGTTAACTGGCTTTCTGAATAAATCATTTTCTTTATAACTTGTGGTATATTGTTCATTCTTTGCCTTAGCTAATGGAAAAACAACATTGTTTTTAGTTAATAAGTTAGTTGTATCTTTGATGTCTAGATTAACTTCAAAATTTTTACTGTTATGAATAATCAAAAGATATTCTCCTGATTGAGTTAAATCTTTTTTACCTTGTAAAACTGATATTGTATTACCTGGTGATTGCAATTTAACTTGAGTATTACTATCAATACTTAGCTGCTGTTTGGATTGGACATAAAATTGATAGCATAGGCTTTGGTCATCACTAACATCTCGCTTTAGCAACTGATTTTTATTGTTGGTAAAATTTAATTCTTTTGTGCGATCGCATTGAGGCTCTTGATTGACTTCTAGATTGGTTTTTATAGTTGATTTTCCCCAAATAAATACAATTGGTAGCAAAGAAAAGACCCCCAGGGATTGAAAAAATATTTTGTTTAAATTTTTAGGCTTTTTACTGTGATTAAGACTCATTATTAAAATCAATTTATATATTTTTAACTATTCGACTTCGTAATAATAAATTTTCCAATCACCATTATCTTTCTCAAACCAATAGCTAACATTTTTTTGATAATAGCGAGGTCGATTACTACAACCAGCACTTCTCGATCCATTAAGCTGTAATCTCTCAGAAACTCGTACTTTTAATAGCGGTCGCATTCCCGAAGTAGAAAATAGCCAAACATTATCAATATTAGAAAAGTCATATGTGTAGTAACAGCCATTTCTTCTCAACCATCCTATTGAGCCACCACCGTCTTTTTCTACTGTGTCATAATAGAGTTTTCCAGTAGCATATCTATCTACTAAAGACTCATCATATGGATAAGCAAACATTTTAGGTTTGGCTCTGTACCAACCTTTTACTATTGATAAAGCTTGTTGTTGTGTTAAATTATTATTACTTAAATTAGTAGAAGAATTTGAGGTAGTAAACTTGTCAGAAGTTAATATTTTGTCAGAAGTTGATCTTACTGCTGGAGCAGAAGCTTGACTATTAGTAATAGACTCCAAGCTCATTTCTAAATCAAAAGTTGTTGAACCTTTTAAAACTGCAATTTGAATAGTATAGTTTCCTGTTTCTGGTATTTTTGTTCCGTTAACAAGCTCATTATTAGGAGCATAAACCCAGATACAAATATCTTTATCAGTTTGATAATTGAGTTTTTGACCAGCTTCAGCTTGAAAAGTATATCCAATAGATTTATTACTACTAACTTTATTGGATTTAGTTATTGTTTTATTATTGAGAGAAATTTCCTCAACATTTTTTGGCTCTAACCTTAATTTAGGTTCTTCTGAACATTCTGTATCTATCAAATTACTTTTTGGCTCTGTAAAATTACTTTCAATTGTATTTGATGGGGTTTCGGGTTTTGAACATCCAGTGAATATTACAATACTTAATATAAGCAAAGTTTTCCAAAAATGAGAGATTATCTTCATGATTTTTATAGAAATTATTATTGAATTTTTGTCTTCAAATAGCCAACCACTATAATTTTCATCCCAGACAAGATAAATACGTTTTTTAGGATCTTTAAAATATTTACCTGTATTCATCACATAGACTAACTCAGCATGAACTATGGCATTATTATGAGTTTGATTGATTAGATTGATATCTCCTATCCTGACTTCTCTAACACTATTCCACCACTCCTGATAGCCAAAATAACCAGATGCTTTTCTTTGAAATTTCGGAGAAAGTTTGTTCCAGCTTGATTGATAATTACGGTTATTAATATCTCTGTAATACTGTCTAATAAAATCATCTGCTGGTGGTCGTTTTTCTAAGGACTTTAATTGTTGAGATTGGGGTGAATTACCTTTTGAGATAGTTTGATTCATAGATGGGGAAGTTTGAGGAAAATCTAATCCAATTTCTAGGTCAAAATTAGCTGATCCTAAAGGATCAGAAACTTGAATTGTATATTTTCCATCTACAGGCAAATTTTTACTATTAAGTAGTTGGTTATTGGGCGTATAAATCCAAACACAAATATCTTCTTCTGTTTGATAATTAAGCTTTTGACCTGATTTCGCTTCAAAAGTATATCCTAAAGACTGATTTTTTTCTCGCTATTCCAGATAGGGTAACTTGTTTATATAGCGCGATCGCTTTAACACTTTGAGAATTAAGAACTACCTCGGGTTGTTGGGGACATTCACCTGAATCAACACTCGAACTAGAAACATTTATAGGTTTAGATACTGTCTCTGATTTAGGAGAGGTTCTCTCACATCCAGAGATAAAAATTAAACTAAAAATAAATATTTTTCTTATAACTAAATGATTCATATTTTATTTATTATTCATAAATTATTATGGGTGAGGCTACTTTGACTCCTGAAATTTGAGGATTAATAAATCTAGCAAATTCTCTAGCTTTTTCTTGATTAGTAAATGAGGAAATCTGAACTACTTTTTCACCAGTATCATGACTAATTGTTGGTAAAGCATCTCGACAAAAATACCCTCTAGTTTTGTATAAATTAGTTTCGCTATAGGGGACTTGAACTCGATAAAACTTGACAGGATAATCATTGGGATTGCTAGGTTTAGGATCGCCACAAGAATATTTAGGGAAATCTTCTTGATTAAATCTAAAAGTGGGATTGAATGAAACTGTAGATGAAGGTAGAGATTTTTTGGTTTGAGTAACTTGTTTTGTCTTTAAACCAATCGTTAAATCGAAACTTTGAGAGCCTTTAGCTACTGCAACTTGTAACGTATATTGTCCTGTTGCTGGTAGTTCTGTAGTAGTGATAAGTTGGTTTTCAGGACTGTAGAGCCACAAACAAAGCTCGTCTTCAGTTTCATACATTAGTCTTTGACCAGATTCAGCAGTGAAAGTATAGCCAATGTGCTTTTTACTGCTGACTATTCCCGATTCTGTGATCGCTCTTCTACTAAGAGAAATTGATTTTACATTACTAGGAGCAAGAGTTACTGTAGGCTCTTGAGGACATTCACCAGTAGATGTTTCTACTGTTTCTACTGTCTCTACTGTCTTTACTGTCTCTACATCAATATTGTTTTTAGGCGAGCAAGCATTTCCCCCCATAAAAAGGAATAAAAATAAACAAAGCGATCGATATTTCATTAGACCTATTGCAAAACTAAATTTTTACTATCTAACTCCTGTACGGACGCAAACCCTCCTAAATCCTGACTCCTAAATCCTGACTCCTAAATCCTGACTCCTGAATCCTGACTCCTAAATCCTGAATCCTGAATCCTGACTCGGTGACTCGGTGACTCCTAAATCCTGAATCCTAAATCCTGACTCCTGAATCCTGAATCCTGAATCCTAAATCCTGACTCCTGAATTCTGTCTCCTGAATCCTGAATCCTGACTCGATGACTCCTAATCCTCCACCCCCTCATATTTCAATTTCTTCGCCCAGATACTAAAAGGTAAAATTCCCCCCAACCCTAGTAAGAGAAAAGTGCAGACAATCATAGAAAGTCTAACTGGTAGAGGAAGAGATCGCCCGAAAACATCAATAGAGTAAGATTTGGCTTCAGACTCAGCAGAATCGACGATGACACTTACACTATGCTTAGAACCACGCTCCGCATTGGGTTCGGTATAGGTAATTTCATATTCTCCCAACAAAGAATTAAGAAATACTTGCAGCGATTTGGCAATATCCCGAGCATCTCCCGAAAACTCGGCAATACCTCCCGTAAGTTGGGCTATTTCTGCCAAATTTTTTTGATCGACAACTTCTTCGGGAGCAATTGCTACCAATTGGTCTAACAACTTTTCCCCATCGGTAATTTCCGCGACTGGTATTGTCACTGATTCCTTTTCTGAATCCTCAGAAGTAGCTCTCCTCTTCGCAATCAGGTCTTTTTCTTTTTGAGCGAGTTCTTTTAATTCTTTGCTGTATTTTTTAGCTAATTGCTCTGGAGTCAAACCATATCCCAGGGTATGAACGACAATTTCTGGGTTGCGTTGAAAAAGCTCAGTTAATCTTTCAAAGTCTCGTTCTTTATTGGGTTTATTGTGAAAGCCATCAGACAAGAGAATAATTGACAGTCGCGGTTGGGGTTCTGGTGTTTTCGACTCTTCTGAATCTTCAGATTGTACTGGAATATAAAAGCGAGAATCGTCTTTATTACCAAAAAATCTTATGGCTTCATCGAGAGGTTGGTAAAGGTTGGTAGCAGCACAAGGAGTTAAACCTGCGAGATAGTCAAGATAGTTTTGTAGTTTAAAATCTCCTGCTGGAAAAAACTTGTCTAGAGTCTTTTCATTGACAGGATAATCTTGATAACAGTTTCCACCAGATTCGCCAAAAGGGACGATTGCTATTTGAGTATTACCACCACGCTTTGCGGAAAGCTGGATAAATTCCCGAATAGCTGTAACCGCACCTTCAAGTTTAGTAGAACCTCCACTATCTAACTGTTTCATACTACCGCTAAGGTCTAACAAGACAATAATCCAGGCTGGAGGTGGTATGGTTTCTTCAGGACTTTTCCAGTCTTCTTTTTTGACGGTCAATTGTTCTCCGTTTTCGCCTTTGCCTATATTTACTGTCTTTAACTTGAAATCTGTAGGTTCTAAACCCATAACTGGTTTACCTTTGTCGTCTTTGACTTTGACGCGGATGGTTACACGGTCTTCATCAACAACAGGATTACCAATAATTTCTACTTCTTTTGTTGTTCCCGAGCTAGGATTAGCTAGACATCCGAGCATCAGCAAGGATAGACTAAGCTTGCGGATCGAGGAAGCGATTGTAATAGACAAACCGATAGAATTTTTCTTCATCAGACTCATGTTGGCTCACGGGATGGAAAGTTAACAGGTCATTATGCTTAAGGATTAAGGCTCGACGAGAACTCAAACGATCTCCATTAACTTCAATACTGCTGTAATGACGATTGTTGGGAATCAGACTGGTTTGACGAGCTTTCAATTCCAGATTTGCTGCTATATGAGGCAGACCAGGAATGCGAATATGAGCTTCTGGTGACGACCCTATGATTAGCTTTCCCTTTGAAGGCAATTGAATTGACAATCCTTCCTCAATTTTTTCTTCTTCGCTATCGCTAATGAATCTCAGCATTGATTTGGCAATGCGGGGATAGGTAGGAACAGCTTTACTTGGACGAGGTTCAATATCTTCAAAAATTTCTCCAGTGTATTCAAATCCCGCACCTGCTCTTAGAGCAACCATGTAGCTAGGAGAGTTAGATAAGCCAAAAGTCAATCCTAAAAGTAATCCCAGAATAGTAAATCCTAAAGGGTCTTCTACAGCTTTAAAACTAGATGGAAGTTCACTAATAGAGCTACGAATAAACTCAAATAGTAATGCTGCTAAAAAACTGGCAATAATCCCACCCATGAGACTGACTATCAATCGATGTCGGGAACGTTTTTTATCCCCTGCTTCTGTACTGTGCCACCGCCAAGTCAATCCCTCAGCCAAACCAACTGAAGCACCAATCAACAGCCAACCTAATGACCGCACAATGGGTGTAGGTACGGGAATAGAAGGTAAGAAGAGGATTTGAGATATTCCTCCTGCAACCAAACCCGCCAATAGTCCCAGTACTAAAGCGATAAGTAAGGGAACGCGAGCCGTATAGAAGCTGCGTTTGGGTCGAGTCGGGTTACTAATAAATATTTCGTTCAACACCATGCCAATTGCTAAAGAAATAGCAACACAGGGAAACAAAACTATCTCAGGAAATTGTTGTAGGAAACCAAAATCTGTAAGAAAGATTTGTCCGAGATTCCAGCCGAGTAGGGCTGAGGTTATTCCTGCTAGTAAATATAGGTAGATACGCATTTTTTAAATATAAAATTTAATTAGTATTTTATTGTTAATTAAACTTTTTTTCTAAGTCTTGCTTTAATTGTTGAACAGTTTTTCCATTCTTATTTATAATTCCGTCAGCATATTGTTTAAGATTATTCTTGCTATTTTGATATATATATATAGCTTTAACCCAATCTTCTTTATCTTCTTCTTGAAAAATAAGCTCATTATCTTCATATTTTGGTATATTCAAAGTTATGTTTGTATCCTTAGACAAAATTTCTATAAGGCTCTTAACTATTTCGTCTTTGTTTAATGGATTACTAAGTTCCGAACTACCAGAATTTTGATTGCTGGAATCCCTAAGTATATTGATAAGTGCTATTTTAGTTTTACTATCAAACTCATTCATAGCTTTATCCCTCTTGTTTGAATTGAAGTCTTTTAAAAGAGAATTATTTATCTCTTGTTGATCGTTCACCTGTGTTTGTGTAGTTTGTGTTGATGCTTGGGGTTCAGAGTTACCTAATGAATTATTAGACTCTCTGTCTGCTGTAGATTTTGGTTGTTCTTCAACTTCTGGATTAGGCGAATTCTGAGATTGAGAAATATTTTCAGTATTAGATTTATTTTCTAGTTTGTCAGCAGTAACTCTACCTCCTGCAAATCCTAATCCAAGCATAACTGCCATCAAAATAGCTACAAGATATACAGGCACAATTTGACCTCCAATTTCAACTGTTTTAAGATACAAAGATTCAAGACTACCAATTTCTCTCTTGGCGCGAATTCCATAAACTTGAATATGAAAACCGCGACGCTTAAGTTTATAAAAAACTTCTTTAGGGACAACTCCAGAACAGACATGATAAAACAAGGCTGAAAGTTGATAATTTCCTAATTGACTAAACAATTCTGCTAAGGGCTGATATTGTGGTTGACTTCCAGAACGAGATCGCCAATAAACTTCTATTTCATTAAATATTTTTTGCCATTCTTTATGCCCTGTTAACTTAAAATTTACACCTTGTTTACCTCGTCCGTAATAACGCATTAAACTTAGATCGTTATCGATTTCACTCTTTATCTGACGAGAATAGAAATATCCCCATAGTCCTTTGTCTGAACTTAATAACCAGACAATAGAATCTAAAAGTTGTGGCTGTTTAATTAATCTGGGAATAATCGATACAACGCCCTGATATACTCTGCTAATTAAATTCGTCCCTTGTCCAGAAACTTGACTGAAAGACTTTTTAATTTCTGCTTGAAAAGTATCGGAAACTTGTTTACTTTCTTGCTGTTTTCCTTCTTTACCTATCCAAGCCAAATACTCTGGTAAAGTCTCTGGAATAACCATCGCTCTGAGGGTCAAGATTCGCACCATATCAGCACTATAAATACCCTGTTTCAGAGCCTTATCCGCACCCCGTCCTTTGAAAATAGATTCCCAGTAACTATCATCGATTTGAGGATTACCCAAAGCATTTTCAATAGTTTCTACCTGTTCTGGTTTCACTCTGTCCCGCATAACCAAACTCTTAATAGCAGAGATAATTGCTCTTTCCCCCGATACTGGTGCAGGTGTATTAGGTTTAGATGCGATCGCTTTCTTTAACAAATCCTCTGCGCGGGTGCTAGCAGGTTGAATTACCTTAAATCCTCTTGGTTCTTCCAAAGCTTCTACGTTGTATCCCCAAGCAATTAGTTGACCATTTGCGATCGCATGAGCCATTTTATTGACTATTAGAGGAGCGCAAGGAGAGTCAGAGGGAATGATTATTGGTGGCGGACTCTCAAGCAAAGATTCCAGTTCAGGACGTAGGGATAAATCTGGCTCAGATTCACTGTATTCGTGAGGTTGTTCTAATATCTGTCTGTCAAAAGGGTCAAAAATAATATTTTGTCCCGCTTGTTTTTGGGCATTGAGCCAACCTAAAATCTTGCCCAGATTACCCAAACCCTCAGACAAAAAATAGCGATACACCGAAGCACTACGCCCCCTGTCATCCCTACCTCTTGTAACTACAGCTATAACCGACCACTCCGAGCCATATCCAGCAACCTCACGACCAATATATGCGGGTTTGTCACTAGAAGCTCCTTCAGCTACAGCAAAATCTCGATTGCTGATAGCTTCCTGAACCGGACGAGGAATAGGGTCAATAGTTTTATTGATATATTCCCCAGTAAATCCCAGGGATACCCAACCTCCATCCGCCGTTTTTTCCGCTTGGATACCCGTACTAAATTCGTGAATGTATATTGTCATTGGTATAACGATTAACCTTAGTTTTGTTTAGAGAAATAGGAGTCAGGAGTTAGGACTCAGGAGTTAGGAGTTAGGAGTTAGGAGTTAGGAGTTAGGACTCAGGAGTTAGGATTCAGGAGTCACCGAGTCAGGAGTTAGGAGTTAGGATTCAGGAGTTAGGAGTCACCGAGTCAGAATTCAGGAGTTAGGAGTCAGGAGTCACCGAGTCAGAATTCAGGAGTTAGGAGTTAGGATTCAGGAGTTAGGAGTCACCGAGTCAGAATTCAGGAGTTAGGAGTCAGAATTCAGGAGTCAGGAGTTAGGAGTTAGGAGTTAGGACTCAGGAGTTAGGACTCAGAATTGAGGAATTATGGTTCTGGATTCTGGATTCTGGATTCTGGATTCTGGATTCTGGATTCTAAATTCTAACTTCAAGAGTTTTTCTGTCGAATACTGTTGGAATATGCTTCGAGTAATTTACTAACCTCCTCTAGAAGAAAAGATATTTTTCTAGTATTTCCATACTCTAAGTCTTGCGCCAGAATGAGATAATAACGACATTCCTCAAGTGAACCTTGGGCGATATTCAAAAAGCGTAATTTGTCAGCCAATCCTCTCTTTTTGAAACCCTCAGCGATATTAGCTGCAATAGAAATCGCAGCACGTTTTAACTGAGAAGTTAAGCCGTAAATTTCAGTTTTAGGAAAACCATTACTTAATCGATAGACATCCAGAACAAACTGATGAGCCTTCTGCCACACAACCAAATCCTTAAAAGTTTTCGCTGGTTCTCTTTTCATTGTCATTGTTAACTCCTAATTCCTATACAAACTCAAGCCTTGCGCAGATACCACTAAATCCTGAATCCTGTCTTCTGTCTCTTAACTCCTGCCTCCTGTCTTCTGTCTCTTAACTCCTGCCTCCTGTCTCCTGCCTCCTGACTCCTGTCTCCTGTCTCCTGACTCCTGTCTCCTGTCTCCTGACTCCTACCCCTTAACCAATTCCTTGTGATGTTGACCCGTACAAAGCCAGTAAATAGGTGCAACTAAACCGAAAGGTCGCCAACGTCTGGGATTTTTAATGACAGAAGTAGTCCCATTGCGATCGCGACTTAATTTTTTAGCATTAGGTTCGGGAAACTGATTGCCTAACATCCCAAAAGCAGAAGTAGTAAAATAGCTCACTTCGCCCCCTGTAGTTTGCGACCAGGTTTGTAGCTTTCTATGGACTTGAGGAAAACGCTTCATCGCCAGTTCTTTTGGTTTATGACGATTAATCCATAATTCTGACTGTTCGCACTTAGTCATTACCAAAGCGATGCGTCTGTGCTTCCCGTCTAAATCGCTGCGATCCAACGCCATCAAGAATTTATCTAAACCGTTGGCATATTCCGAATCTTTGCGATGAGTCGTGCCATCCAAGAGAAAGAGAATTCCCGTAGCTTCTAAGCAATCTTCTAAATAGTCTTCTAAACGAGAATCCCCCACTTTATGAATCAGATCGCTAAAAAACTCACCAGCATAATCTTTGCAGCTAATATTTAGCTTGAGCATTTGGGAACGAAATACAGCAAAACGATCTTTAAGAGTAATACTGAGGGTGTAATCTTTTACATCCATGACAGAGGCATCAAGGTCAGTAGGTTCTAACTGTAACCCCTGTTCCAAGATATTTTGTGCTTGGGCAATCAGTTCGTTTGCCTCATCGTTAATCGGAATAATCGACTGTACGGGACTGTCAGGATTAGCATTGGGCCAATATGCCATTGATGCCATGTATGCAGTTTTTCCCGAACCGCGATCGCCAATTACCCGTATTACTGCACTTTCATCATTAATCTCTTGAGTTTCTTTGTTGTTCTTAAGCCAGCCAAACATTATTTTTTATCCCCTACTTAACCAATACAAAGGTTCGATCTCGTTATATGGTCGCCATCTGTTTCCATCTCTAATTACCGAAGCACGACCTGATTTACCCTGGTCATCTATGCGATTAGGACGAGGATCGGTACGCCGTAATACCCCAAAGGTAGAAATGGCATAAAAACGCAAGTTTTTGGGCGGTATTTTTTCTCGTAAAGTTGCTTTAGTTTTAGGTAAATGAACTCCAAATAAATCATTTTCTGGATCGATTCTTCCAGGCCAAAGTTCTCCTCGTTCGCATTTACTCATTGCTACAGCTAGTCTTAAATCTTTTAAGCGATCGCGATTGTCCATTAACTCAATAAATCGATTCATTACTCGCTTATAAAATCGATCTGTTCCTGGTTCCCATCCAGTTAACAAAATCAAGCATCCGACTACATCTTTCATCAAACATTCGTTGACAAATTCTTCGTGTATTGAATCCGATAAATTAGGTTCAGCTATTTTTTCAAATACTTCCCCTGGGTAGTCTCTAGCGTTAAGCTGAATTGTTTGACGCAGATTTAAAAGACCTTGTTTTGCTTCAATTTTAAAAGAGTAATAATCTAAATCATCTACTGTTTGAATAGCATCACCAATCACAGTTGGTTCCACTGATAATCCTTGTAGAATTATGTCTTCAGCTTTTTCTGCCAAATTTCTCGACTCGTCATTTAAAGGTTGTACGTGAAAGCTTTTACCCTTTTTTTTCTGAATTTGATGGTTTTCCCAATAAGCCAAAGCTGCTAAATAAGTTGTTTTCCCAGAAGCTCTAGGCCCAATAACACAAATATTTCCCATATTAATTTTTCCTCTATTTTGCTAAAAAGCTACCCAAATAAATCCAGGGTAGCTCTAATAAAGAACGATGATGAATGCTAGTGATAAAATAGCGAACTGATAGACCAGAAATACTTTTATCTAATTGTTTAATTTGTTGCTGTATTGGACGAAAGAACTTTTGCGAAACATAAGTATTTCTTTGTTGCCAATTTAACTGAGAACGATGAGGGCTGTATGCTAATTTAGAAGCTTCTTGATCTAAGTTGCAAAATAAGTCTGCTTTGTTTAGACATAGAATTAAATGACGAATTTTAGGACAATCTTGGCGAAAAAAATCTACCCAACGACTAAAGCGATTGCACCACTGTTGTTGGGTAATAAAAGTTTCAGGATTAAACTCCGATTTGATAATTTCCCGATAGGGAGGAAGAAGAAGCATAATTCCTTCACTACTACGAATAGTCTCTAAAAAACTTTGCCATTGCTTTGGTTGGTTTTCTCGCCAGCTTTTGCGCCAAATCTCCCCTGGAGTATCGATCCAATCTAGAGTTATCTGTTTATAACCTGTTGGAAGCTGTACTTGGATTTCTAAGTATTCATCATAAGTTGCCTTATCATATCCAGTTGCTCTCGTTCTTCCCTCGTCTTCAATATATAAATTAGATTTAAGAACATCGTAGTCAGGATAATTTACCTTGACATAGTTACATTTAGGATTGGCTAACTCCATAGCCAAGTGAGTTTTGCCCACTCCGCGATCGCCAATATAAATCACTCCCAACTCCATTACCTCCAGTACTGAAATTTTTAGCAGTCATATTGATGTCATATTGATATAGTTCCCAAAAATCTGGAAAAACTTAAGAAGATCGCTTTTCTGACTATGGAATGTGGTAACAGCCAAAAACTATCGTTGAACACAGGTAAATCTGTAAATTAATGATGCAGTCATAGCAATGTGGCGATAGTTTTATAGTAATCAAAACCCTTTTAAAGCTTAAAAACTTTTTCTGTCTAATACCAATTCTGAAAAGTCAAGCTACATATTACCGTCCCCCCATTTGTAGCAAGTGTAAATCGAAATGGTATAAAAAAAAAGAAAGGAAGATTTTACCTGTTCTTTATGCAGTTAAACTAAAAAATAAGCAGGGAGAAATCTTACCTTTTAAAGCAGTCATTGTAGATGAAGCTCAAGATATGGGTACAGAAGCCTTTTCTTTGCTACGGGCAATGATTCCAGAAGGAAAAAATGATTTATTTATCGTCGGCGATCCTCACCAACGCATTTATCAACACAAAGTTACTCTAAGTCACTATTAGAACTACTGATGCTCACCACTAGTTATTGGTTTCGCCTAATATAAATCAGGTTGATTTATTCCTAATTAATACAGTTTTTTCGGTTCAATTAATCGTAGCAAGCTAACTTATTAATTCCCTTGCTGACATCAAGTTTATACTCAGTAATTTAAAAAAGCAAGACTTAATAGTCAGTATTTTTATTAATAAAAGTCAATAAATACCTTGCGATTAATTTTAACATTTAAGGTATCTCAGTAAGGAGATATTGCACTTTTTAATGAAAACTGAAACAATAGTGACCAAGAATTTGTCAGCTATTAAAATTACTGTTCAATTGACGAGAGAGAAAAAAATCATTGGTGAAAAGGGGCTTATCAGATCTAGGACTAGAAATTCAAAATTATTAATTTTGTTTAACAGCCTCCTTCATGCCCTTAATTTTGTTTCCTTATAGTTTGTTGCTACGATTTATTTTATTAAGTTCTATATTTTTAGCTGTAGGGAGTTGATAATAAAAACTGTCCTTTTTCTGTACACTCAATTTCCCCTCTGACTTCTGCGATAAAATCATCAAGAAACTTTTTGCACTCTTTAGGAGATACTTCAGCTTTTAGGGATAAATCCACCGCAGTCACTATTCCGTTATTATGATTGGCACAAAACTCAGTCCATCTAACAAGTTTTTTATATTTTTCTTCTTCCTTAAGTCCTAGATTACTTGTAACAGGAAACTTATAGTAGAGCTTTCCTGATTCAGTATAATCAATATCAGCATCTAATTCAATTGCTAGTTTATTTAAGAATTTCTGACATTCCTTGGGAGAATAGCCTGTTTCAAAGACTAAATCCGCTACTGTTACCACTGAGCTTGTGGATTTAGTTAAATATTTGAAATTTCTGATTAATTGTTGACGCTTTTGTTTACGAGTTGCAAGAAATTGCCAAACTAATGTTGCCCCCAACCAAGCAGATAAAATTCCTGCCAAATGTACAATCACAAAAATATCGTGTGTATCTAAATTTGAAATTGCCACTTCCGTCTCCCGATTATTGCTCTACTTTTAGATTACCTATTAGCAGGGTAGTTAACAAGGGCTGAAAATGACTTCATAAAGGCGATTGAATTACTTGATGGATATTGCTATAAGATATATATAAATGTTCATTTTCAGAAATATTGTGGACATTGTAGATGCAGATAATTATAGAAAATTAAACTTATTAATTTTGTTTAAAAGCTCCCTTTGCGCCCTTTTTTTTTACTTCCTTTCTGACCTCAATTAATATTAGTTTCTATTTCTTAAGAACAAAAATACTCCTGATACTCAAAAAGCATTATTGAGATAAGCACACCGATGTTTTAAAACTTGTGGCACATTGTCCGCATTCCATTGCGCTCCTGAAATTTTCAACCGAAGGTCGATTTGTTTAACTGTCGATACTAAGGAAAGTACAACATCAGATATTCAATCTTTTAATCAAGCTCTTAATAAAGAGAGATTAATTGTATCTGTCTTTATTATTAAGTTACAGTTATTAGTTAGGATATCCTTGAGTAGTGTTATGCACTCTTCAAGAATAATGATTATGAAAGATAATACTCTAAAAGCCTGATCTTGCTTTGCTTTTAAAAAAGTTACCAACTTTATTGTCACTAATTTCAGCTTTAATTTTAGTTACAATTTTTCTAGTTACCAACTTTATTTTACAAAAGTCAAATTTAGTTAACGACAGAATAATAGTTTCAAGTATGTTAAGTTACCAACTTTATTGTTATTCTACAGTAGAAGTAATTGTTTTAATTCCCGAAGAAACTGAAATAGAAGAAACTCATCAAACAAAAGAAGAAATATTAAACGATTTTCGTCAAGCATGGCAAGAAGCAAAAAACGGCGATACAATACCTGTCGAGCAACTTTGGGAAGATTAAAAAATGACCGATCGCCCTTTTGTAAAAGTTGAGGCTTCACCCACATTCAAACGAAATATTAAAACTCTGGGTAAAAAATATCGCAGCATTCGCTAAGATGTTGAACCAGTAATTAAACAATTGCAAAATGGAGAATTACCAGGGGATAAAATATCTGGCATAGATTACTCAGTTTTCAAACTACAGGTTAAAAATAGCGATGTTACTAAAGGAAAAAGCGGAGGCTATCGTTTAATATACTATTGCCAAACAGCAACAAGTATTATTTTGCTAACAATTTACACTAAATCTGAACAAGCAGATATTGCACCAGAAGACATCAAAAAAATTATTTCTCAATCTGAAAGTTAATTTTCGCTTCAATATTTGGCTCGATTCAGGTGAGGATAAAGCATAGTTTACTATGTGCGATCGCTCTTTCCAAGCTGCTAATCCTTCATTAGTTAGAGGATTTGGTACACTGTGCTTAGGAGAGAATTAACTTTCTAGCGATCGCCAACAATAGGGCTTTATTGAGTAATGTCTGAAACTAGAGTAAGTAGCTGTTTTTGTAGAATAGTATAAGCTTCCTCTTCAGTGATGTTTTCGAGAGAGACAGATATATTTACCCAAAAACAACTCCAGTCCCTCAAATCTGATACACCTAATATCCAAGGTAGCAGATTACTTTTAAGATTTTGGTTAGCAAGGTTAGCAAACTGTTGCGAAGTAAAAGCGGTTTTTCCTTGAGGATGAATACAGCTAGTAAGTGAGGTATGATTATCTTCAGTAAATAAGCCGTAATAACCAAGATTGTTATGTTTAATAATAGCTATATTTTCAGGATAAGATTCTAGTTCTCGGTATTGCTGAATTAAGCTTTTATTTCCTTTGTTATTATTAGGAATATAATATACTTTTATAGTAAGACTATTAGCAGATGATTCTGGTTGATAGCGTTTTCCTTGCAAGTTTTCACCATAGTACTTAATCTTGTCAGTGCTGATTGATTCCCATTTATCTAAAGTTAAATTTTCAGGAAACTTATAGACAGAAGGTTTAGCTAATAATTTAATTCCTAGAGTCAGAAAAATACCTAAGCTACAACAGCCTAAAATTAGGAGTCTGGCTTGTTGCCAATATTTATGATTCATATAATTTACTTAAATCTTTATTTCTATCTCTCGTTAATAACCAGTAAGCTAAAGCAAAAAGTAAGATGGCAATGGTAGTAAATATTTCTGCTCCACTGCTACCATGCCAATATTCAAAAGCTAAGAGATGATTATTAGCAACTAAAAGAGCCATCAAGCACAGACGCACTCCATTAACAACTAATGCAATTACAGTAGCCCAAAATCCTAACAGTATTTTTTGATATTTTTTTAGACTAAAACACAAATAAATCACTAGACAAAATTGCCACATTAACCATAATAAATCAAAGCTGGAGCAAGAACCTCCAATTTCAATTGAGCCTGTAGGTAGAAAGACAAAATTATCTGTTTGATAAACATCAAAACCAAGATACCAAAGCATAAGTCTCGATACTTTAGCATCGAAAATGGACATGGTTTGAGTGGGAGATAACCAGGAAAACAGATGCTCGAAAGGAATGCTAGTTAAGCTAACAATTATAATTTCTCGCCAATAGTGATGAATCCGAGTAATTGTACTAGCGAGCAGACAAATTCCTAAAAGAGAAATTAAGGGATAAGTACGAGCTAAGACATCATTACTATTGTCGGATAAAATACATCTTATCAATAGCAAATTAATTAGAAATAGACCAAAAGTACTAGATAAAATATTGCTGTTAAAATCGTGATTTTTTCTGTTACGCCAGGTGATAGATAATGCTGCACACCAAAACATTAAATATACAGAGTTGTATTTAGTTAAATGCCAATTTAAAGTGATTAATAAGCTAGCTATAGTTAATAACCAGAAGCTATGAGATTGTAATTGAGTTTTGCTTGGTAACTGGATCATTTTCTAGCATTTATATTTGAGGATATCCTGGTTCAATTACAAAAGATAAATTTATTATGTTAATTGTTAGTGGTTAGTGGTTGTTGATTGTTATACTAATTCTGCAATCAATTGCTACAAATCTTTTTACCTCATCTCCACTTATCTGCTGGCGACTAAAAGATTAAGCAATTTACTAGTTAATGATTGCTAAAATGTAAAACTCTAGCCCACTGTGTATAGCTCCAAATCAAGATAAAAGATACACCAGAAATAATTGCACCGATTAACCATTTAAAAGTTGTTTTAATCAGATTTATTTTTTGCTGACTAAAATTATTTTGTAGTTGTTTTTGGGCTGTTTGTTGTCTCTGTTTAATTTGATTAAGTAAGTTTTCTTTGAGTTGCCCAGAAGAAGAAATTGCTATATCTGGTGCTTGTTGTTGATAAGCTTGCAGTAAATTATTTAGCTGTTCTTTACTTACTTGATCTAGTTTTTGACTATATTGCTGAACTTGAGTTTTTTGCTGATTGATTTGATTTGTTACTTGGGCTTTCTGACTGCGATTAATCCTAAAAGCATTACCAATAAGTACAGGAGCAATTAAAAGATATATAGTACCTAAAATCAGTGCCAACCAAGAAAGTAATGATAAAAAAGTTAGTTCTCTAGGCTTGATTAAATCTTGATCGCGACGATAGAAAATACATAAAAACCCTAGTAAGGGAGCCCAGACTGTTTCTACTAGTTTACCTGCGGTTTCCCATCCCCAAACTGGATTAAAAAACTTGGGAGCAATCAATAAAGCTGTATAGTCTAGTAAAACTAAAAATAAAATCGTATAGCCAACTAAGTTGATTATTTTTGATGATTTTTGTTCAACTATTGCGTTCAGTATTTTAGCTTTAGTAGATGTTTTAGGTTGAAATTTAAGGTCTTTACGAAGTTTCCATAAATAATACTTAAGCATAGTAATTTTACTGAGAAGAGATAGCACTTAGTCGTTTATAGCTCAGAAAATTTGCTATGGCAATAAGTTATATGATTTCCCTTTAAGCTTGCTAGAGATGATTGACGGGGGGACGCTCAGGACGCGGAGACACGGTGATTGATCTATTGCATAGTTAAAGTGATTTGATATTATGGTAATTCTCGGAAGTAAAAGATAAATCACCAAGAAATAAATTTCTTGGCTAATACCTCAAGTCCTCTCAAGAGGACTCTTATGTAGTTTTAATAACATTTATAGTCTATTTTAATAGACTTATTATATAAGCTGCGAAACTTCAGTTTTAGGCGGTATGGCTTCAAGGTGCAAGATATCAGTTACAGATAAATTCAATCCAAAGGTAGGGTAGACGATGCCCCGCCCTACATTTATCTGTTGCATTTTTTCTTCCAATTGGTATAAGCTTCTTCCTCTGCTAAAAAATAATAGTTATTGTCACAAATTCCTATATTCTCCGCTTTCTGACCAATTTTCAAGGACTAGTACACCCCTCTCCATTTTTTCGCAAGCGTTGGGAGCCAGTAACAGTAGGATCGTAAGCAACAAGCACAACCTCTCCTTTCTCATTAAAGACCCATCCTCGGGCGGGAATAATTGGGGTTGGTACTGAAGGGGGAGAAATAGTTTTGTCCTCTGCTTCCCTGCTCTCTTGCTCTATTGCTCCCCCGCTTTCCATCGGGGCTGGTTCGACTAAACCCACCTGAGTTGCTTCACTACTGAGGTCTTCGTTAACGCTGGGAGGTAAGCCACCTCGTCCAGTTATGACAAATTCACTTTCTGAACCACGTTTACAAGGATTGTTAGCAACGAGGGCATTGGGATCTATAACAACAGTTTCTGGTATATCAACTAAGATTTGGTTGAGTAGAATCCCACCATCTGTTCCTAATTCCGAACTAGCATCAAGGTCGTTGGTTTGATTTCCTGGCGTTGCCTGGCGTTCTTGAATACCAGAAATACCTTGAAAGCTAATGGCTATGATACCGCCGTTTCCTCTTTCTGCTTTAGCAATGATGTCGCTGCCGTTATCTCCCGTTGGGGGCAATACAGTAAGTAAAGGAGTATTAATAATGATATTTCCCCCATCGGCTGAACCATTCGCTGTTGCAGAGATCAGGCTTTCATTCTCTATTTTGAACAAGTCCGATATCTTGAAGATAATATTCGCGCCTTCTCCCTCACTCTGTGACGTTTCAGCAGTTATAGTGCCTTGGTTTAGAGACAGGGAATTAGCAGTTATATCAATATTCCCTGCTGCCCCAGTTGCTATAGGTTGATCGAGAGCGTCTACTCCAGTGGATTCTGTTGATATGATTGCCCCATCCCGAACAATCAATTTTCCAGTATTAATGATTATGTTTCCTGCTGCTCCAAAACTGCTTGTGCTGGAAAATAATCCAGTTTCGGTGTTCCCATCTAGCTCTATAGACTCAGAGGCATTGACAATCAAATTTCCTGCTGACACTGTAGTATTTCTTAATTGATCTCCTGTTTGAAACCCAGTAGTGCGAACGTTTACACGTCCTCTATCTTGGACAATTAACTTTTTAGTATTAATGACTACACTTCCTGGGTTTCCAATAAGCGGTGCTGTACCTGCTATGGAACTAGGAAAATCTGATCCACTGCCAGACACTTGCACTGTATCTGAAGCATACACTACTATATTTGCTCCACTCCCGAAAAACTGCGAACCATTTTTGAGAATTATACGCCTTCCTTGTACTTGAATACTACCGCCTCCGCGTCCATCAATATTATTGGTCGTACTTATGAGTGATAGTCCAAGTGATGGTCCATCATTGGGCATTGGAGATTGAGTAAGTTCAATATCCTGAAAATTCTGGACATCTTCATAGCTCAAAGCCCATCCTGAGTCGATTTCTTGGAGACGAACTTGACCAGTTCCTGATACACTACCTAGCTCAATACGTCCTCTAGGAACTGTGATATTGCCCCCTTGCATGGTGATTTTGCCTCCAACAAGAGCTAATGTTTTACCTGGTTGTACTATAAGTCCAAGTCCTAATGTTGGTGTCAGAACTTGGGATTGATTGAGGATACTACCCGCCGTTTCTCTAAATTGCAAACCAGCCGGAATACTTATAGTTAGTAAGGGAGGAGCAGAAGTATCTGTAGCAATGAATTGGGTTCCATCTTCAAAGATTAGACTATTGGCAGTGGTTGCTAGAAATGAACCTTTGAGATCGAGGGTAGCATGAGAACCAAAAACAATGCCGTTAGGATTAATCAAAAACAGGTCGGCATTTCCTAAAACACCCAACTTTCCGAGAATCTGAGAGACGCTATTCCCTGTTACTCGGCTAAAAATATGTTCAATGCCAGCAGGATTAACGAAATAGGCACCTTGTCCTTCACTAACGTTAAATTCTTCAAAGCTATGAAATAAGTTTGTCCCCCGAATTGCCCCTCCCTCGATTTGGTCGCTCGGAATCCCCTCAATATCAACGTTGGGGTTAATGACGGAACTTTCTGCTCCTAAAGTTTGATCGGGAACGATCTGAGCCAAGACACTATTCTTAGGGGAGATATTGAACAAAATCACGTCTGTGGGATTTATCACTCCCCCAATCGCTAAGGAGAATGTTAATCCTAAGTTCCTAATCAAACAACTATAATTGCTTTTAGCCATCAACAGTCACGACAAACTAACGTAACGGGATCACAACAAGTCTTAAGATTCCATCTTCTTATCCTGCCGGACGAGGACTCGACAATCCAATCAAAATGTCTTCTTGTAGTTCCGTCAGGCAATGGATCAGATTTAGGTAGCGCACTAAGTAAACTAAGTAAACCATGATCAGTTTCGGCTTGATTAAGAAAATCTTTTATTTCCTGTTCACAATTAGTTTCGGTGGGAGTAACAGAAGCTTGGGGACTTGTCATAGGGATTTCATAATCTTTGACTACATCCAGATCAATATCAACACATTTGATGTTAAGTTTGGCGGGTTCGCTTTCTGGTATCCCTGCTTTGGCTAGAATATTCCTTAATCCGCCACTCACAATACATTGAGCTAGACAATCTTCCAACTCTTGCTTATTAGATACAGGAATCATAGTTTAATTGCTCCTAAAACTTACTACTCAAATAAATAATCTGACTTTATACATTTGCATCTACAGTTACCCTACAAAAAAATGACCCGACTGTAGATATTCGCCTTTTTCATTGGGTATCATCCCAAACAAAGGACTTCGTTCCAGCAGTCAAGCGATTTGTTAAGAATTATCAAACCCAATCGGTGTAGGGGTTTAATGTGATGAAATCTTAAAAAAACAATTGCTGGTCACAAAGAGGTTGTTTTGACTCAAGACAACTCTCTTTATAGCAACTATGTTTCCAGCAAAACATTAAGAAAACAATGGGGAAAAATCAGGGTTTTACAGAAAAAATTATCAGGTTTAAGATTGGATAAGTCGGAAAAAGTCGGAAAAAATCAGGTAATATCAATTCTGAAAAGTCAAGCTACAGATTGGGAAGTGGGGAAGTAGGGGATTGGTATTAGATGGGGAACGAAAGTAGCAAGTCTAAATAGAAATGGTACAATCTGAGGCTACGTTCAGTTGATTTAAGGTTCGATATTTCGCTCAAACCCTTTTCTAGTAAGCATTTTCGTCGTGCTTCTGCCTTGAACCGAACGAATTTGGCTTAACTTTTCTGTGCTTTTTCTATAATCTAGAAATACAGGTAGAAGGTACAAAAATGGCTCTTAGTATCAAGGACAGCTAAACCGATACCCTTGTACGCCAGCTAGCTCCGTTAACTGGCGAATCTATTACAGAAGCCGTCTTCCAGTCGGTCAAACAACGGCTAAAGGGTCGGAAAACCAAAAATTCTCCCTATATTAGAATTTCCGATGGGTCTTTTTTATCCTTCATCCTTTATTCCTCATCTCTCTGTTAACATCAGCCAAGATCGCAATAAGCGCGAACTACATCCATATTTCTCTGGAGCTTAAAACCCAGTTTGGTACACAAATGTTGCATGGTGCGATTTTCGGGGAGAATTTCGGCAGTGATACAACTTAATTGTTCTTGACGACCAATATCAATCAAAGATTGTAGTAATTCTGTACCTAATCCTATACCTTGATAGCGATCGCTGACTAACATCCCAAATTCCGCTTCATTAGTGCCATAGATTTTGCTCAAACGACTTACGCCAAGGATTTCCCGTTCTCCTGTATCAGGATTGAGGTAATCTGCTACTAAAGCCATTTCGCGATCATAATCGATAAAACAAATGCGCGTCAGTCGGTCGTGGGCTACTCTGGTTTGCAACTTCATCATGTGGAAATAGCGGAAATAAACGCTTTCTTCTGAAAGGTGTTGGTGAAAGTTAACAATCAGTGGTTCGTCTTCGGGTCGAATAGGACGAATGGTTACTTGTTTACCATCTTTTGCTCTCCAGGGTTTTACATATTGGGTAGGATAGGGGCGGATGGCAACACTGGGTAAGTTTCTCTCAGTTGCTTCTGTATCATGGAGAACTACACGGGCATCTAGGGCTAATAAGCGGTCGCTGGATGCTAGTAGAGGATTGATATCGATTTCTTTAATCCAAGGTTGTTCGACCACTAGCTGGCTAAAACGCACCATTAATTTGGCTAGAGCCGTCAAATCTACGGCTTTTCTCCCCCTAACTCCTTTGAGTGCTTCATAGATGCGGGTTTGCTCCATCATCCTTCTTGCTAGGGTTGTATTTAGCGGTGGTAATGCTAGGGCGCGGTCTTTAAATACTTCTACTAATTGTCCCCCTGCGCCAAATAATAAAACGGGTCCAAATTGTGCATCGATACTGCTACCAATAATTAATTCGTAGCCATCGAGTTTGACCATCGGTTGCACAGTAACACCAAGAAAAGAGGAGGTATCATCAAACGTCCCCACGGCATTTTTAATAGAGTTGTAAGCACCTCTAACAGCATCCCCATTATTTAAATTGAGGTGTACTCCGCCTACGTCGGTTTTGTGGGTGATGGTTTCGGAGTGGAGTTTGAGGACAACTGGATAACCAATTGCTTCGGCTAATTCTACTGCTTGGTCTTCACTGCTGGCAATATGAGTAGCTACGGTGGGAATGCCATAGGCTGCTAGTAACTGTTTTGATTCATATTCAGTGAGTAGATCGCGCCCTGTATCTCTAACTTTCTTTAAAATTGCTGTTGCAGTGCTACGACGGTTGTTGCGATCGCTCTGAGCTTCTCCCAAGCTGAGATCCCCGTCTTCTGCTAGTACAGGAGTTTCATATAAACCTTTGAGATTATAGCTGTATTTCCACATTAAGTTAAACAGATGGGCAGCAGTATCGGGATAGGGAATGGTATAAATTCCTGCTTGGTTGAGGATGGCTTCTCCTTGTGCTACTTTTTCTCCTCCCATCCAGCTAGCTAGTAGAGGTTTGCCGTTTAATTCTTTGACAGTTTCTTGTAATTGAGATGCTATTTTGCTGGCATCGGTCATAGCTTGAGGGGTGAGGATGACTAACAACCCATCACTGTTTTGATCTGCTGCTGCTATCTTTAGGGCTTGGGTGTAGCGTTCTGCTGTGGCATCTCCTAAGATATCAATGGGATTGTTGCGACTCCAGTGGGTTGGTAAGACTTCATCCAACTGGGTAATGGTTTCGGGGCATAATTCGGCTAATGCTCCTTGTTTTTTAATTAAAGAATCCGTTGCTAATACTCCTGGTCCTCCAGCATTGGTCAAAATAGTTAAGCTTTTGCCTCTAGGACGGGGTTGTTTGGCTAGCAACTCAGTCATATTAAATAAGTCTTCGATAGTATCTACCCGCAGCACCCCACAACGACGAAAAGCTGCATCTAATACTTCATCGCTACCTGCTAACGTGCCTGTATGGGAAGCTGCTGCCTTGGCTGCTGCACCTGTACGCCCCCCTTTAATGACAATAATCGGTTTGCTTAAGGCTACTTCCCTTGCTGCTGAGAGAAATGAACCAGCATCGCCAATTGATTCCATATATATAGCAATGCTGTTAGTAGCGGGATCGTCACCAAGATGATAAATTAAATCCCCCCAACTAATATCTAGCATCGAACCAATGGAGATAAAGGCACTAAAGCCGACGTTTTCCCGAAAACTCCAGTCTAAAATCGCCGTACACAATGCCCCACTCTGACTGATAAAACCCACATTCCCCGGACGCGCCATAGCACTGGCAAAGGTGGCATTTAACCCGTTGTGAGGACTCATCAACCCCAGACAATTAGGTCCGACAATCCGCATTTGGTGACGCTGGACTTCGGTTAAAATTTGTTTTTCTAATTCAATTCCTATTGTGCCAATTTCTTTGAATCCTGCCGAGACGATAATTACTCCTTTTACTCCCGCCTTCCCACAATGACGAATCACCGTAGGCACTGTGACGGCTGGAGTGGCAATTACCGCTAGGTCTATCGCCTCGGGAATAGAAGTTATATCTTTATAAGCTTTAATACCAAGTACGTTATCTCGCTTGGGATTGACGGGAAATACTGTACCACCAAAGGGATTGGTGATTAGATTCCATAGTAAAGTTCTTCCTACACTACCAGGGCGGTCTGTCGCACCAATGACAGCTACAGTTTTGGGGGCAAAAATAACATCGAGGGGTCGCCGTTGATAGTTAGCTATATCATGAGCGGGATCCACAGTCAAGTTCATTGAGATAGTCATAAAATTCCTTTACGAGTTTGGTGCAAATTGACATTCTCCGTTCCCAATTATAAGCAATTAATTTAAAAAAAAAAGTTTTAGCTGTTCCTTTTCAGTTTTTATTAATCTCTGGCAAGTATTCTTGGTAATTCAATATACAAAAAATTCCTTTCCCATGACGATTGAATGACGCTTCTAGGAGAAATATTAAAATAATCTAAAAGTTGTTTATTGCCGAGGATAAATTATTTTTTTGTAAACTGATATGTTAAAACTGTTAGGGGTTGATTAACATAAGGATGTAGCTGAGTTATAAGGGTATAAACAAATATCAATATCAACTATAAGTCAGTCCGATGTATAATTAAAAATGTTGCCCATTAGACATACTTAAATGTACTCAAAAATTCTAGTAGATTGGAGATAAATAGGTTAATAAAATAAATTCTCCAAAAAATTTGTCTTTGTTGTAAATTAGAGCTAGTAGAAACTTAATTGAGCAGCAACCAGAGGCAAGAAATTAACCAAAAATATTAGGAGGTGTATCTAATATGTTAGAACAATGGAAAGGTTTTGTTTCAGGCAAATGGAATGAAGAAATTAACCTCCGCGACTTTATTCAAAAAAACTACACTCCCTATAAAGGAGATGGCTCGTTTTTAGCCAGTCCCACAGAAGTTACCCATCAGCTTTGGGAAAAAGTTAAAGACTTGATGGCAGTAGAACGGGAAAAAGGTATTTTAGATACAGATACTAAAGTACCTTCTTCAATTACCGCCCACGCACCAGGTTATATTGATAAAGACTTAGAAAAAATTGTCGGCTTGCAAACAGATAAACCTCTTAAAAGGGGAATTATGCCTTTTGGTGGCATTCGGGTAGTTAAAAGTTCCCTTGAAGCCTACGGTTATCAGTTAGACGAGCAAACAAAAGAGATTTTTACTAAATATCGCAAGACTCACAACGATGGTGTGTTTGATGCCTATACCCGTGAAATGAAGTTGGCAAGGCATTCAGGTATTATTACAGGATTACCCGATGCTTATGGTAGGGGACGAATTATCGGTGATTATCGCAGGGTAGCTTTATATGGTTGCGATCGCCTAATTGAAGATAAACAGCAACAATTATTCTCTCTAGAAGTAGATGCGATCGATGAAGAGGTAATTCGCTTACGGGAAGAAATTTCCGAACAAATCAAGGCACTTAACGAATTAAAACAGATGGCTGCTAGTTATGGTTGCGATATCTCTCAACCTGCAAGCAGTGCGACCGAAGCTATCCAATGGACTTATTTTGGCTATTTAGGAGCAGTTAAGGAACAAAACGGCGCAGCAATGTCTTTGGGTCGCGTTTCCACTTTCCTCGACATCTATTGCCAACGGGATTTAGATAAAGGCGATGCTACTGAAGCGGAAATTCAAGAACTAATCGACCATTTCGTCATGAAACTGCGGATGGTACGTTTCTTACGTCATCCAGCCTATAACGAACTATTTTCTGGGGATCCCACTTGGGTAACAGAATCCATTGGCGGTATGGGAGAAGATGGCAGAACTTTAGTGACTAAAAACAGCTTCCGCTTCTTAAATACCTTATATAACTTAGGAGCAGCCCCCGAACCCAATTTAACTGTACTCTGGTCGGAAAGATTACCTGTAGGTTTTAAACACTTCTGTGCTAAAGTTTCTACTGATACCAGTTCGATTCAGTATGAAAACGACGACTTGATGCGCAGTTACTACGGGGATGACTACGGTATAGCTTGTTGTGTATCGGGAATGCGGATTGGTAAACAGATGCAATTTTTTGGCGCAAGGGTAAACTTAGCTAAAGCTCTACTCTATGCCATCAATGGTGGTAAAGACGAAAAAGCAGGGCAACAAATCGCCCCAATGTTTGCACCTATAACTTCTGAATATTTAGATTATGAAGAAGTAACCGCAAAATTCGATCTGATGATGGGTTGGTTAGCAAAACTCTATGTTAACACCCTCAACGTCATCCACTATATGCATGATAAATATTGCTACGAAAGACTAGAAATGGCATTGCACGACCGCGATGTTTATCGGACAATGGCTTGTGGAGTAGCTGGATTATCTGTAGTAGGGGATGCCCTATCAGCAATTAAATATGCCAAAGTAAAAGTCATCCGCAATGAAAAAGGTTTGGCAGTAGATTACGAAATAGAAGGAGATTATCCCAAATTCGGTAACAACGACGATCGCGTTGATAAAATTACCGCCAAAGTAGTGGAAGACTTTATGAACAAAGTCCGCCAAAACAAAACCTATCGCGGTGCAGTACCCACCCAATCAATTCTTACTATTACTTCTAACGTTGTCTATGGTAAGAAAACAGGTAACACTCCCGATGGACGTAAAGCAGGACAACCCTTCGCCCCTGGTGCAAACCCCATGCACGGAAGAGACACCAAAGGAGCGATAGCTGCTTTAGAATCTGTTGCCAAACTCCCCTACGAACACGCCCAAGACGGTATTTCCTATACTTTCTCCATCGTACCTGAAGCTTTAGGTAAAACTGAAGACAACAAAATCAATAATCTAGCAGGAATGTTAGATGGTTACTTCCACAATACGGGACACCATATCAACATCAATGTTTTAAATCGCGAAACCTTGATAGATGCAATGGAACATCCCGAACTCTATCCCCAACTAACCATTAGGGTATCTGGTTATGCGGTCAACTTTATCAAACTCACCCGCGAACAACAACTAGATGTAATTAGTCGTACCTTCCACGAAAGAGTTTAGTTTTTATTCCCCATTGTAAGGTGGGCATTGCCCACCTTACTAAGACTTACCAATTAACTTGTCGTATTGTGCATGAGTACCAATCCAAAACCACGAAATCCCAGTTTCCACTTCAACCCCTAATGCTCGATAATCTAATCCTATCCGAACTGACCAATATTTATTACCAATCTTTTTGAAGTGCAATGACGGATGAGATGGATTGGTTTTCAGTAACTTGTAGCATTGGTCAGCATTACGCTGTACGCTTTCAGGTAAATCGTTATAACACTTCCAAAATCGCCGTGTTGTATAGTGCATCAAATTTCAAGGACAGTTACCAGCCTCAAATTCTGCGATCGCTTCATCAGCGAAAGCTTCTAACTTACCTTCTGCAATATCTTTTTCTAACTGCTTATCCCAACGCTGATAATCCAGGTCAAAAAACCACTTTCTCAGTTTCTCAAAATCATCTGATGGAAGTGTCAGAATTGCTGCTTCAATTTGCTCAAGAGTTGACATATCTATTATTTTTTTTCAAACTCAAGTAAATTATAGCTTTGCTAGAAATAACCAATTGGGAATAAGTAGTTAAGCAAAATTAATTGTATAGTTATGGCAGTAATGGAATAGGAATTGCTTAAACTGTATCAGATTCTCTTTCCAACTCTCTAACTAAAGCGACTTTTCCATAGCGAGAATCTATTGACAAAGCTCTTATCTCCAAAATGCGATCGCAAGAAATTAGGTCGTAAGTAACCGTTTCATCAGGTTTCAGGGGCAAACATTGAGCGAAAATATCTTGTCGATATTTTTGGGGAATAAATTTTTCTTCCCCCATTTCCAGGACAATTTGATTGTAAAAAGAAAACTCTCCCGTATTAGTAATAATACCTGCGGGTGTCGAGAGACTATCGCACCATCTCAATGCCAAAAACCATTTAGCATCACTCAACCTGTTATAGATTTTCTCTGGCTTCGGGTGGGGAAAGACTTTATAGCCAGATCCAACAGCAATTATTGTTCCACCTAAAAAACCACAGATCATACTAATGCCATCGCTCATCAAGTCTTGCTCCCAGAAAACAGCATCACTAACTATACATTTTAGTTTAAATAACAAAGCAATAATTTTCCGAATTTGAGGAGGGTTCAGTAATTGCGATCACAAACCCATACCCTAAAATATGATAATTTTTAAGAAAAATAGTTATGATTAGGATTAATATATATCATAAGCTTTCTCAATCTAAAAGTTTAAAAAAATAAAACAATATTTTAAGCTTTACGTGATCGCAAATTAACAGAAAAATAAATATTAAATTGCTAAGTTGATTTATCAAAAAAATCTTAAAAAATCTTAAAAATATGGACAATAATCAAAAGATTTTTTAGGATGAAATAGAGTTAAATAAATTCACTTTTATGACAATAAAAACTCCTCAATCTCAGACTAAAGGTAGAATTCACTCAATTGAAACTTGCGGTACAGTTGATGGACCTGGTATTCGCTATGTAATTTTTACCCAAGGATGTCCCCTGAGATGTCTTTACTGTCATAATGCGGACTGTCGCTATCCTAATGGGGGTAAAGAAGTAACAGTTGATGAACTGATTGAAGACATCCAAAAATATCATTCTTACATGAAGTTTTCTGGAGGAGGAGTAACCATAACTGGGGGCGAACCTTTAATGCAGCCAGAGTTTGTATTAGAGATTTTTCGTCGTTGTCAAGAGTTAGGAATTCATACAGCTTTAGATACTTCTGGCTATGTAAAATTAGCTACGGTAAAACCAGTCTTAGATTATGTAGATTTAGTATTGTTAGATATTAAATCTTTTGACCCCAAAATTTATCATCAAGTTACCAGCGTTTCCCTCGAACCAACCCTTAACTTAGCTCGCTATTTAAGTGACATCAAGAAACCAGTTTGGATTAGATTTGTTTTAGTTCCCCATCTCACCGATCCACCTCACAATATTAGAGGTTTAGCAGAGTTTGTATCAGATTTAAAAAATGTTGAGCGAGTAGAAATTTTACCCTTTCATAAAATGGGAGAATATAAATGGGAACAACTGGGTTATGAATACCAACTTAAAGATACACCATCCGCATCACCAGAATTAGTCGCAACAGCGAAAAAGATTTTTGCTGAGTATGGCATTGAAGTTAATTAGATTTCTTAGCTATTTAATTTGCTGAAAAATTATCCACAGCCTATAAGTATTTGGACAAAATTAAATTTACTGGTTGAAACTAGGCACTCTTGCAACAGTAAAACTGTTTATACAATTAATTCTGTCTAGATACTTAGCAGATAAAGATTCTGATTACCATCAAAAATCAGCCTTTCAAATTCCCCAACAGCCAGTGGGGGAAACCCCAATACTGCGCTAGCTAACAACTAACAACTAACAACTAACAATAACCATGAAAGTTACAAACCTAGAAGAATTAAACACCCTCATTCAAAAAGTAAAATATGCTCAAAGTAAATATGCTAATTTTACTCAACAACAAGTAGATAAAATATTCAAACAAGCAGCTTTAGCAGCTAACGACCAACGCATTCCCTTAGCTAAATTAGCAGTTACAGAAACGGGTATGGGAATTGTAGAAGATAAAGTGATTAAAAATCATTTTGCTTCAGAATTTGTCTATAACAAATACAAACAAGAACCCACCTGTGGCGTAATAGAATCCGACCCTCATTACGGGATTCAAAAAATCGCCGAACCAGTAGGAATTTTAGCGGGAATTGTACCCACAACTAATCCAACTTCCACAGCAATTTTTAAAGCTTTAATCGCCCTAAAAACCCGCAATGCAATTATTTTTTCTCCCCATCCTAGAGCCAAAGAATGTACGATCGCAGCAGCGAAAACAGTTTTAGATGCTGCTGTAGCTGCGGGTGCGCCAGAAGATATTATTGGTTGGATTGATGAACCATCGGTAGAACTTTCTCAAGCTTTAATGCAGCATCCCAATATGAATTTAATCCTAGCTACTGGGGGTCCTGGGATGGTAAAGGCTGCCTATTCTTCAGGTAAACCATCTTTAGGTGTGGGTGCTGGTAATACTCCCGCAGTTATTGATGAAACTGCGGAAATTAAATTAGCCGTAAGCTCAATTTTGTTGAGTAAAACCTTTGACAACGGTATGATTTGTGCTTCAGAACAATCAGTGATTGTGGTTGATGAAGTTTACGAACAAGTTAAACAAGAATTTGCCCTCAGAGGGGCTTATTTTTTGACCACCGAAGAAGGAGCAAAGGTAAGTAATATCTTAGTTAAAAACGAACGAATCAACGCCGAAATTGTCGGTCAATCAGTGGCAAAAATTGCCGAATTAGCAGGAATTGAAATTCCTGAAGAAAGCAAAGTCCTAATTGGAGAAATCGACGAAGTTGGCATTCACGAACCATTTTCCATCGAGAAATTATCCCCCGTCTTAGCAATGTATCGCGTAGCTGATTTTAAAGCAGCAACAGAGAAAGCGGAAGAACTTATTTTATTTGGTGGACGTGGACATACTTCAGTACTCTATACTGCTGCCAGTAATAGCGATCGCATCAGCTATTTTGATTCCCACGTCTCCACAGGTAGGGTGTTAATTAATACACCTTCTTCCCAAGGGGCGATTGGAGATTTGTATAACTTTAAATTAGACCCCTCATTAACTTTAGGTTGCGGTACTTGGGGCGGTAATTCCGTGAGTGAAAACGTTAGCGTTTGTCATCTACTCAACATTAAAACCGTATCGGAACGACGGGAAAATATGCTCTGGTTTCGCGTACCCCCCAAAATTTATTTCAAATATGGTTCTTTGCCTGTCGCTTTAAGAGATTTAGTAGGTAAAAAGCGAGCCTTTATCATTACCGACAAGCCCTTATTTGACATGGGAATGATTAAAGAAGTTACCGATGTTTTAGAGGAAATTAACATCGAACATCAAATCTTTTACGATGTTCAACCCGATCCCAACCTTTCCACCATCGAAATGGGATTGGCTAGAGTAAATACTTTCCAACCTGATGTGATCATTGCCTTTGGTGGTGGTTCGCCTATGGATGCAGCTAAAGTAATCTGGTTGATGTACGAACATCCCGAAGTCGAATTTGAAGGCATCGCCATGCGGTTTATGGATATCCGCAAACGGGTGTATGATTTACCCACTATAGGTAATAAGGCGCAGATGGTAGCAATCCCGACTACTTCTGGTACTGGTTCAGAAGTTACCCCCTTTGCCGTAGTGACCGATGATCGCACGGGAATTAAATATCCCCTCGCCGACTATGCTCTAACTCCCAACATGGCAATTGTTGACCCCGAATTAGTGCTAAATATGCCCAAATCCCTCACAGCTTTCGGCGGTATTGATGCCTTAACCCATGCCTTAGAAGCCTATGTCTCCGTATTGGCAACAGAATTTACCAATGGACTAGCACTAGAAGCGATCGCCCTACTGCTAAAATATCTACCTCGCGCTTATAAACTGGGTGCAAAAGACCCCGAAGCCAGGGAAAAAGTCCACTATGCTGCTACCATTGCAGGTATGGCATTTGCTAATGCTTTCTTGGGTATCTGTCACTCTATGGCACACAAATTAGGTTCGACTTTCCACCTCCCCCACGGTTTAGCCAATGCCTTAATGATTAGCCACGTCATTCGCTATAATTCCACCGATGCTCCCTTCAAACAGGCGATCTTCCCTCAATACGAATATCCCCATGCTAAAGAACGTTATGCAGAAATTGCCGATTACCTACATTTAGGCGGTAATACTCTTGATGAAAAAGTAGAGAAATTAGTTGAGGCGATCGACAATCTGAAGCTAGAAATCGATATCCCCCTAACCATTAAAGAAGTCTTACCAGGAGAAGAAAGAGAGTTTTACGAACAAATCGAAGAATTAGCGGAACAAGCTTTTGACGATCAGTGTACTGGTTCAAATCCCCGCTATCCTCTAATTAAAGATTTGAAAGAACTTTATACCCTGGCATATCGTGGTTGCAAATTAGATGCAGCAATGTATCATCCTGAAGAAGCAGATCAAGAGAAGGTTCTATTGCATTAAGGTTTTCTCTCGTTAAATCGTGCTAAATATAAAGAGTGGGTTTTGGCAACAGGACTTAGTATCATTCGTCCGTCTCAACAACTCACTCTGATTTTAAACCAGTCTTTAAATCAGTACCAAGCAAAGTAGCTTCAGTAGGTAACAGTAAAATATTTCTAAATAGGGTTTGCTGAAAAAGTAAGCGAGAAAATTCACAAAAATCAGCTTGGTTAAAAGATAAGTTTTTCTGTTAACAAATATGCCTGATTATCAGCTTTAATAATAGAATTAGAGAAAATAAAGCCTAATTTATAGATATTCAGAAATAGAGACAAAAAAAGACAGTTAACCTGCCTTAGCAGAGTGGAAAGATTGATAACTATGCTTAAAAAGAACCCAAATGGGTTCTATAAAGATTATGTGTCGAAAATGTATCCCAATAAATCCTGCCCCTGCTTTCATCCAGACACTCGTGCTATCCCACAGAGTGCTGGGCTTCCCGCAGGGAAGCTAAAGCGGATTTAATTGCTGCTGCCGTCTGGTCTAGTTCTGCTCTTTTGGGCAATAAGGAGTAATTTTGACTCCTATCCCACCCAAAACCATCTCCTCTGAATCGAGGAATAACATGCAAGTGAACGTGAAAAACATCTTGCTTGGCAGCTTGACCATCAGCAAGGAACAGGTTGACTCCTTCGCATTTTAGATCACTGCTCCGCAGAGCCTTAGCAATTCGATGACCAATACGAAACATATGAGTTGCAGTTTCTTCATCTAAGTCGCTTAGAGAGGCAACTTGTTGATTAGGAATCACCAGAACATGACCAGGGTTAATGGGTTGAATGTCCATAAAAGCTGATACCTTTTCATCTTGATAGACAAAGGAAGCGGGAACTTTACCTTGAATGATTTTGGCAAAAATTGTCTTCATCTTGATATTTCCTCCGACAGAATTGATGAAATATTGCACTCTCTGTATGTCCCGTCATTTACCTCCTGAAAGTCGGTTTAAGATTGAAGCTGATTAACTTTGTTTAAAACCCCCTCCTGCTGCTCCTCCTCCTCTCTCTCTCTCCCCCCCGAGAGAAACTCCTGTAGGAATTGTCTTTTCAGTTAGCTAAATATAAGTTATATTTTTAATTCTATTTCATTTAAAAAATTGTTGATTACTGCGTGCAGATGAAGACGCGCCTGTTGTCACCCAGGTTGTCACCAGAGTTGTCATTACTATTGAAATTTATTATCATTAGTTTTAGAGTTTACATTACCAAATCAAGTTTGATTAGGCTCAACTAATCGCAACTCAATAGTAAGTATTGCTTAGATAACCTGTAACTAGAATCCCATAACTAAATAATTATCAAAAAAAGCAATGCTGCTCTAACTCTTAATCTTGATCGGCTCTTAAGGAAGAAGATTATGTCATTAATTCATTGGGATAAGTCCGTACTTTCGTTTCACCTCAAAGAAATCGTCGAAGATGGTCATGGGAGTAATCCTGTGGCATTAGCAGGATTAGGAGCTTTAGCAGCAACTTCTCTCCTTGTCCCTGCGGTGACAAAATTAGGCAGACCTTTTCTCAAGGCAGCGATTAAGAATAGTTTATCCCTTAAGCCAGAAATTACCCCATTATCAGTTAACTCATCAAGCACTGAATTAACTAAAATCTGGCAACAAGCAGCACTTGCCACTCAAAAGAATGGCAATAAGACTTACTCAAAACAATTAACTAATTAGTTCTCTTGAGCCTCTTGATTTTTATTAGGTTCAGCTATTAAACCTGCTGCTACGCTAATTTTTTTAGCTTGTTCTGCTGCTACTTCCGCTTTGGCCTCGGCAACAATATCGCCTATTGCTTCTCCTGTATCAGCGATCGCTCCT
The DNA here is from genome assembly GCA_030065935.1 of Xenococcaceae cyanobacterium MO_167.B27. Taxonomy (GTDB): domain Bacteria; phylum Cyanobacteriota; class Cyanobacteriia; order Cyanobacteriales; family Xenococcaceae; genus JASJCP01. The sequence continues at coordinate 43,054 of JASJCP010000005.1, read as the reverse complement.
CGGGTTTTTTCATACAAGCTAACACCACTTTTGATTGCTGCTTTGGCAAAAGGCTTAACTAAAGGCAATACCGCAGGAGCTAAAATTGCTACTCCCATGCCAATTGCTAGAGTCTGAACAGGGTTATTTCTATAAGCATTTTTAACTTGGTCGAGGATGGAATTGTTGACTGGTTGCATTTGTGGCATATTGTTAGTTTTTCCTGAAATTGATTGATGTTGAATCTATAGTTACTGGACAGACCAGTAATTTTGTTCTTCCAACTGATGTTTGACCAGAGGACGAAGACTGTTAAGTCCAGCAGCGATCGCTGAACCATTGTGAACTGCTGTAGCGATGAGTGGATTTAATCCCACTGATGATGCCAAGCCCAAAGCCATTAAATTGGGAGCAACTACCAGTATCGTATTTTGTTCGATTAGATTTTTGGTTTCTGAGGCAATATTGAGAGCTTGTAGCAAACTAGCCAGGTCGTTATTCATCAGCACCACATCAGCAATTTCTCTAGCAATATCTGACCCGTTAGCAAAAGATACTGAGACATCTGCATAAGCTAAGGCGACCGAATCATTCAAGCCATCACCGACAAATGCCACTGTTTTACCAGCCAGCTTTAAATCACGAACGATCGCTGCTTTTTGTTCGGGAAAAGCTTGGGCGTGGACTCGATCTAGGGGAATATTTAATTCTTCTGCTACTATTTTGGCTCGTTGCTGGTTATCTCCCGTCAATAAATGAATCTCGCGACCAGAAGCTTGGAGAGATTTTATCAAAGCAGGGCTTTCTGGACGCAAGGGGTCAGCATATTGAATTACCCCTTGTAATTTTCCATCACAAGCTACATATATTAAGGATAACCATTCTGAACTAGCAGATTTTCGTTCTAGATCGCAGGTGTGACGCAAAGGAAAAGCTTTAGTTTCTAAGCATTCTAAACTGATTCCCTCTTGAACTAAAAAGCGATCGCTACCTACTAAAATTTCTTTGTCCTCCACAGTAGCACGAATGCCTAAACCAACTTCATAGTTCCATTGTTGGCGACCAGGAATATTGATATTTTGGCTTTTGGCATAATTGGTAATTGCCTCAGCTACAGGATGAGTGATTCTTTGTTCAGCAGCAGCAGCCAAAGTTAACACTTGTTGGGCAGACATTCTGCCTGGTATGGTTTGAATTCCCACTACAGTTAATTGTCCTTGGGTTAAAGTACCCGTTTTATCAAAGACGACTGTATCTATTTCTGCTAATTGTTCGATGGTGCGTCCACTGCGTACTAAAATACCGTGGCGCGTGTTGTGGTTTAATGCCCCTAAAAATGCTGTAGGCATAGAAACACGGATCCCTGTCACAAAATCCAAAGTGAGGATCGAAGCTGCTCTAGCTGGTTCTTTAGTGATGCCTAAGACAACAGTAGCTAAAACTAAAGAAGGGAAAATTAACTTATCTGCTAGCTGGGAAGCATAATTTGCCATGCGGGTATCGTGTACTGGTGCATTTTGCAAGAGTTCCATACTGGCAGCAGCACGAGTCTGTTTTCCTACCCTATCCGCACGAATGTAAATTTGTCCAGAACGAACTAGAGTCGAAGCATAAACCATTGTTCCCACATCTGCAACAATGGGCATTGATTCCCCTGTAAGTTGCTGTTGGTCAATAGTAGCTAGACCCTTGAGTACTTCTCCATCTACAGAAATTTGTCCCCCAGGATAGACAATTACAGTTTCTCCTACTTCCACACGATCGCTTTTAATTTGTACTGGTTTTCCTTCTCTTAATACCCAAGCAAAATGTCCGATGGCATCCAGGAGATCGGCAGTTTGGGTTTCTGTAGAACGAGCAGTGCGATCACGAATTACATCCCCTAGTTCGTGGAGAGTAATTACTAAAGCAGGAGTAACTAGTTTTCCTTGCCCATAACTCAAACCCACCGCCAGTAAGTCTAAGCAATCAATATTCAGTTTGCGATCGCTCCATAGACTTTGACTGGCTCTTTTCAAGATGGGGAAAGTTACAGTGAAAAGACTAGCAAGGGCGAGGGGTCGTAACCAAACCAATGCGCTTTGATTACTCAACCAACTAACTATAGTAGTAAAGACAGGTAAGGTTAAACTCGACCAATTTTCCAATTCAGAAGTTTTATTTTTAGTAGGTTGGGCATTGCCCACCTTAAGATTAGTTGTCTTTGCTTGTTGAATTAACTTCGTCAAATTAGAGGCAATTTCTGTCAATGAAGAGCTTGTGTAGGAATAATTTATCGCGATGGAAGCTGCAACGCGATTAACCCTTACACCATTGATTTTAGGTTGAGCTAGTAAGAATTCTTTGAGATTGGCTGCATAATCAGAGTCATCTTTTAAACGGTAGATGCGAAATCTGACTCTACCTCGAATATGATGAACCAAACAAGGCAGATCGCCATAAGCGGAAATCTTTTGTGTGTCAATTATGGATAGGGAATTTGTCAAATAATTATACTCCTATATTTTTCTTATTCATAGTTACTCAAACTTAAGCAAATGTATAACTATATCCATCCTTGCGATGAATAGGAATAATATGATTTTTTGACACAGAAGCTACAGTTTTATCTGGTCTTCTGACATCAAAATTTCCTTTACACCTGACGGTCTTAATCCTTACATTTCTCAGTCCTGCGTTCTTTCCAGCTATTACGCTGACAATATCGCCAGTATTCCAACCGGGAACTTTTTGTTTTGGCTTATATCCTTTTCGGGGAAAACCATACTTATCCATTTGGATAACTTGACGGTGGCAGTGACCTTTACAAGTGATTAGCAAAGGCTGACTGGTTAAAACCTTTAATTGTGGTGTTTTTCCCACACAAGCAGCATCTAGCCAATGAGTTTTAGCTAAACCCTGTTGGGTTCGATTGAATTTAGTTTGTCCTCCTGTACCAGTAGTTACAGGTAATCCAGTTTCTTTGAGTTTGTTAAACAACTTCCAGCGAGTAGAATTAACTGCTGCTGCATCTAATAGGGGTGCTTTGGCTTGAGCTAAAATCCCCTTGAGTCTACTAAGTCTGTCAGCTAGAAAGTCTTTAATATCTTGGTTAGATTTAGCTTGATTACAAGTTACACAAGCAATACACAAATTTGAGACTCGGTTTGAGCCACCTTTAGATTTTGGAACAATATGTTCTACTTCTAATGGCACGTTCTCAGCACCACAGTAAGCACAAGTACGATTAAATTTCTCTAGTAAATATTCTCTCACTTCGTACTGATATAAAGTTCCTTGTTGATATTCAGTGCCAGAGATTTCTGGATTCTGCATTTTTTGAAGGTCAAACTTGACTAACTCAATTGCTATAGACCCAATAGGACACAATTTGATTAATCGTTTCACCCAGGTCATCGTAGTTAAAACCCGATGTTCTAAACTGGGAGGTAGCCAACCATCTGGACGCTTGCGATTCAAAAATCTGGGTTTTCTATATCTAGTTTTGCGATTACGACGAGAACGACGAATAGCCCTTCTCTCAAGAAGCCTGAGTTTAATCTGTTCTCCTCGATGGGCTAGTTCTGCTGCCCAAATAACAAGATTGTTGTAAAGCAAGCTTATTCCTGTAGTTCTAGCCCCTGGATCGATTTTTAGCTGGAGTTTGCTGGGATTAACATTGTTTACTTTCCTTCTAAGAATGATTGTGAACGGATAAGAACGATAAACCGCAGCTAACCCTGCATCAAGCAGTTTTCGAGCCTTAGCCGGATGAGTTGGTTTAAGGCGCGTTTTGTCCCTATCAATTACAAATACAAAATTTGACATATTTCAGTCCGTCTTCAATTAAATTGAGTAAAGTTGGCATCGTTCATGTTATTGGTCGGTACTTTGTAAATGACACTGGTATTTTAAAAACCCGCTCTCCTGTTTAATCATCTACTTTTAGAGTTTGGAGCTTGCCACGTACCCCAAAGTAAGAACTTTAACACTTCCCAATAACGTAGTCCTATTGGACTTAAACTTGACTTACCAGTCAAAGTGGATAACTTTGATTAGGTTTTTGGTAAGTCCTTGTCTTTTCTATTTTGTTGTTCCTGCTTCGTCCTTTGTTATGTCTTACCAAAACTAACCACTAACCACTAACCACTCACACAGAAACTTGGTGCTGTTGTCCAACAGTTATTGATAATATTCATCAAACCCATCCCCAACTCCCAATCAGACAGTCCTTGATTATTATAATTAATGGCGATCGATTGACCAAGAGGTTTGTCTGTTCAAGGGCGGAGCCTGCGCACGACTTCGTCAATCCACTCATAAAATTCATTCTAGTACATTAGGCTCGCAGCTCATACAACCGTGGCACTTTTGGTGCGGTTGATAATACCAATTTGAAATAAGGATAGGACACTTTATTCTGTAAGGGCGATTGAGCAATCGCCTCTACTAACGCGCTCTGTTAACTTCTAGAAGTAGTTTTCTTAAACAAACCTATATATCCTTGATCATTATCCATAAGTATATCCATCCTTTTGATGAACTCGTCTTAATTTGTTGACATGAATGCTTTTTGCTTTTTGTCCAAAGACAGTAAAGTTAAAGCTATTAGATTTGGAACGAGGGTTAACTCGTCCGAAGTTACCCTCTTGGTCTACCGCTAAGTCTCCTGACTGCCATCCTTTAATTGGCTTAAGGGGGTTGTATCTAATGGGATATCCATATTTATTCAACCCTGCTTTTTGCCTTCCTCCATGTCCCTTGCAGGTAATAATCAAAGGCTGGTTGGCAAGAATTTCTAACTTATCTATCTGTCCAACACAAGCTGCATCATAAAAATGGGTTTTCTCCAAACCAAACCGACAACGATTAAATTTAGTTTGTCCCCCCGTTCCCGTAGAAACTGGCTTGCCAGTCTCTTTTAAAGTGTTGAATAACTTCCACCTGGTAGCATTAACCGCAGCAGCATCGCGTAATGGCTTTTTAGCTTGAACCAAAATAGACTTAAGCCAACTAGGTTTTTTGGCTAGAAATTCCTCGATAGATTTAGTCCCTTTTTTCTGATTGCATTTTTCACAAGCCAGACATAAATTACTGAGCCTATTTGAACCATTTCTAGCTTTTGGAACAATATGCTCTAGTTGCAAAGGAACATTTTCTTTAGAGCAATAAGTACATTTTCTGCCCCATTTTTCTAATAGATACTCTCTAACTTCATAGCCCAGTAATTCCCCTTGTTGATATTCAATCCCCGATATTTCAGGGTTTTCTAGTTTTTGGGGATCGAACCTCACCAATTCCATAGCAATAGAGCTAATAGAAGCAAAATTCATTAGTCGTTTCACCCAGGTCATAGTAGTTAAAACTCTATGCTCTAAACTAGGGGCTAACCATCCTTCAGGTCGTTTGCGATTTAAAAATCTTGGTTTTCTATATCTCAATCTACTTCGTCTCAAGCGACGAGATTGACGACGAGACTCTAGTTTCTTTTTGATTAATGAACCACGATGATTGAGTTCTCCGCACCAAATAAGAGCATCATTCAGAACTAAAGTTAAACCCGTAGTTTGAGAGCCTGGATCGATTTTTAGTTCTAGTTTTTGCTTGTTTGGAATACATTCTTTCTTGGCGCAACAGCGAGTGGGGGTTTCCCCCAAGACCGCGCTGCAACGCTTTTTGAGAATAATAGTAAAAGGAAACCTCCGATAAACCGCAGCTTTCCCCCCTTTAAGTAACTTTTTAGCTACCGATGGCTTACATGGGGTTAATGGTTTTTTCTTGGCATCTACAACTAAAACATAGTTGGTTTTTTTAATCATGGTTTTGATTAGTTCCTAATAACTAGGTAAAGTGTGCTTCGAGAATCTTGATTGAGCGCGAGATGTGCCGAGGTTTCCTCGGCTTACAGAATCGCGCTGTTGAGCTTGTTAGGCTAGAGACACTAAGGCTATAAACCTTTTCACCCGTTCCTTAATCTCTAACGACAGAGCATTGAACTAGCGTTCATTCAAAGGTGTCATGACTCAACCAAGGGAGATTGTTTAAAGACAACAATCTGACTCTGCAACCCATGACAGAATACATTCCTAGAGCTAACTAAGTTTGTATAGGTTTTTCATAGGTGTTGCAACCATTTTTTGATTTGGTATAATTTTCCCACCCTACCTTGTTTAATTAACTTGTTGTTTAAAATATTTCTCATTTAAAAAACCTTATTTATTAATACCGTAATTAACTAACTTAAAAAATTTTTTTAACAGAAATTTAGGTTTTGAGGTGACAAAAAGGTCTGAAATACCACTTTAAGCGGTTGAGTTCGTCAGTTTTAGCAACTGCGAGTGTGTGACCTAACCATAAAGCGGGTGAGCAACGTTCTTGGATTCCAAGCTGCGATTACTATTTATCAACAATTTTTCTATTAAGTGTAGAAATTAGCTACTAAAGCGAAAAATTTTCAAGAGAATAAAAAAGTCTATATAGATACAACAAATAATTGCTAACAATTAGCAATTAGTATGAAAATCATTTCTTTTTTGATGCTAATTATTTTTATTTGCAGGCAATTTAAAGTTAATGAAAAAATTTTTTCTTAAACAAAAAGCTTAAAAACTATTACTAACTTCTATTTTTTTTGCAGAGAAAAAACATATAATAAAGATAAGATAATCTTAATCTGCTCTTAACTTAAATTGAACTGACCGTTTTGCGGAAATCAACTAGGGAATAATATAAGATGCAAGATCGCGAAGCAACTAGTAAGAGTGGTAGTTACTAGCTAGAAATCAGTTAGCTTTGCAGACAGGGGGGATCGATCATGGTGGCAGCAATTGAAGTACATCAAACCTCTCAAGAGAAAGCTGGAGCATGGAAGGAACAATTAACCCTATTTTCCCCTGCTCTAAATCCCTCCCCTGTATCTAGTTACCAATCGGTAGATGCTCGACCAACCGAATCGCTAGTGCCATATAGTATTGTCCATAGCATCACTGGACGAGTCAGGTTTCGGGTGCGCCGACTGATTTACGATGCCGACTATGCCCATCGCCTACAAGTGTTGCTGGAAAACGAGCCCAATGTTACCCATGTTAAGCTCAAACCAACCGCCATGTCGGTTGCCGTTAAATATCAAACCGGACAGGTTTCAGATAAGCAGATGCATCGTCATCTAGGAAATTTGATTCAGCTAGCTGCTACCCCCATCTTCCCTGCTGCTTCAGAATCAGACACAGCAGAATCAGGAAACTCTTGGTCTAATTTGAAACTTCCAGTTTTGGCAACCTTTCTCGCTTTATTAGCAGGATCAGTAGGGCTACCTATTCCTGCTATGCTGATTGGAGGAACTGTTGCTGTTGCGAGCATCCCTGTGGCTAAAAGAGCCTTCGACAGCATCTGGAACAATAAGCGGTTAAATATTGACTGTCTCGACTTAATGGCGTTAACTCTCACCAGCTTACAGGGAAAGCTTATCACTCCATCTACAATCCTGCTGCTGCATGAAATTGGGGATCTGATCCGCGAGAGTACCGCTCGCCAATCTACCCGCAAAACTTTAGACCTCCTCGATTCTCTCAGCCAATTTGCCTGGGTAGAGCGCGACGGCACAAAAAAACAAATTCCTGTCCAACAGGTAAATCCAGGAGACGTTGTCATTGTCTATCCAGGAGAACAAATCCCAGTTGACGGTGAGATTCTACGGGGTAAAGCCTTAATCGATCAGCAACAACTCACTGGTGAGTCTATCCCTGTAACGCGAGAAGTTGGTCAAACGGTCTATGCTTCTACCCTAGTACGGGAAGGACAACTATACATCCTCACACAGCACACTGGGTCTGATACTCGCGCCGGACAGAGTATTAAGTTAGTGCAAGATGCTCCCGTTTACGATACCCGCATGGAAAACTACGCTGCTCAACTGGCCGATCAAGCAATTTTACCCGCTTTGTTCTTCTCGACGGGGGTATTAGTTACCACTGGCAGCATGGCACGAGCTGCTTCTATCCTCACCCTCGACTTTGTTACTGGCATTCGCGTCTCAGTGCCGACTACTGTTCTCGCATCCATGACCGCAGCAGCACAACGGGGTATTCTCATCCGTAGCGGACGCAGCTTGGAACAATTGGCTGAGGTGGATACAGTAGTTTTTGACAAAACTGGCACTCTCACTCAGGGAGATATAGTTGTAGTTGGAGTCAGAACAGTAAAGGAAAATACGATAATAAGAGTGCTAGAAATAGCAGCAGCAGCAGAAAAACGTCTTACTCATCCCCTTGCCTCCGCAATAGTACGTTATGCCCGAAAACAGGGAGTAAGGCGGTTGCACCGTGGCAAATGGAATTATCAAGTTGGTCTGGGCGTGCGCGCAAACATCAATGGAGAGGCAGTTTTAGTGGGAAGCGATCGCTTGATGAATCAGGAAGGAATTAGCCTCGAAGCACTGCACAGACAACATCCAGACCTTGAAGGAGCTTCCCCAATCTATGTGGCAAGTAACGGTCAATTAGTAGGAGTAATTGAATACGCCGATCCCCTACGCTCGGAGAGCAAAACTGTAATTAAACAATTACACGATCGAGGGCTAGACATTCACATTCTGACTGGCGATCGCCGACAGCGAGCTTTGACAGTTGCCAAAGAATTAGGCATTTCATCAGACAATATTCATGCGGAAGCTTTTCCCGAGCAAAAGGCAACTATTGTTCGTCAATTGCACGAATCGGGCAAAACAGTAGCATTTGTTGGGGATGGGATTAATGACTCAGCAGCCCTAGCTTATGCGGATGTCTCCGTTTCCTTTGGCTCTGGCTCAGAAGTGGCGCGGGAAACTGCGGATGTAGTGTTGATGGAAAATGACTTGAGCAGTCTAGTTAAAGCAATCGCCCTTGCTCAACAAACCCAAACACTAATCAAGCAAAACACTCGCCTGGCGGTAATTCCCAATGTGGCTGCACTTTCTGTCGCTACAACGGTGGGACTAAATCCCCTCCTAGCTGCTGTAGTCCACAACGGTTCTGCGATCGTTGCGGGAGTGAACGGACTTCGACCTCTAATTGGTGATACTCAAGATTGACATCCTCACCTAGCTAAAGCAAGGTGATTCCTACAGGAATTAAATTCCGTCGGTGGGTTCACCATTCATCGAAAACCCCAACGGGTCTTCTCCAGATGCTATCAAGGCGAGTCCCGCCTCTGTGATATTTAAACTTGCTACTTTATCTGCATTTGCAGTATAGTTGCAACTACTGTTTTGACATTTAAAAACAGCTTGAGTTTTTCTGTTTTCTGCCGATATATAGTTGCACTTTGGACATTTTCTTGATGTATTTCTAGGATTAACTTGAACTAGTTGACCACCATTCCAAGCAAGCTTATATTCTAGTTGACGGATCAACTCTCCCCAACCTTGGTCAAGAATTGCCCGATTTAAACCAGATTTTTGTTTAACATTTTTACCTGGATTTTCTACTGTTCCTTTGGCTGACTTGCTCATATTGACTATCTTTAAGTCTTCAAGAATTACTATGGCGTGGTTTTTGCTCAGTTCACTTGAAATCTTGTGAAGATAATCGTTACGAATATTAGCAATACGGATATGTAGTTTAGTTATCTTAGACTTTAACTTTTTCCATTTATTAGAAAACTTTTCTTTTTTAGCTAATTTTTTTTGTAGTTTAGCTAGCTTGGTTTTCAGTTTCTTAAATATATTTAATGGTTCATAATATTTTTCATTTGATAGAGTTAAAAACCTGATTACTCCCAAATCGCCTCCAATAATCGAACTCGAAGGATGCTTGGGTATTTCTACATCTATTTCAACTTGAATAGATACAAACCAGTGTTGTCCTTTTTTAGAGACGGTTACATTTTTAGCTTCACCTACAACATCTTGACTTTTGTTGTACCTAACCCATCCTATTTTGGGCAGAAATACTCGTCCATTATCATTATCTACTTTAAATCCTTGTGGATAACGAAATGAGTCACCTTGCCCTTTCTTTTTGAATTTAGGAAATTGTTTAGGATTAGTTTTATCAAAAGCTTCTTTTAATGCTTGTGATAGATTTTTTAAGGATTGCTGCAAAGCTTGTGAGTGAACTTGTTTAAGAAAAAACAAGCCTTCTTCTTTTTTCCATCCAGTTAATTCTTTGGTTAATCCAGCATAGGACAAACAAGACTGTTTAGCGTTCAATCTTTCTTTTTGAAATGCCAAACCTTTATTCCAAACCAGTCGTGAGCAACCCGCAAATTGAGACAGTTTTCGGGCTATAGTCTGATTGGTCTTGAGTCTAAATTTATATGCCTTCCTTATAATCATAGATTTATAATATCATTGGTCTATGAAAAAGCGATTCAGCGCGGTCTTGGACTCCCGCTTACAAGCTCTTGAAATGAATTCAAGAGACAGCGGATCGGCTTTCCCCCACTCGCTGTTGAATCAAGAAGTCAACTGATATTCGTACTGGCAGGCATTGCGTGTTTAAACTTCAGGTTCACTTGGTTTTTGTGACTAAGTATCGGAAAAAAGTTTTTACTGATGTAATACTTAAAGATATGGAAATTATTTTTAGGGATATCTGCAAAGATTTTGAAACAGAATTAATGGAAATGAACGGTGAAACTGACCATGTCCATTTATTACTTAACTATCCACCAAAAGTATCTATTTCCAAGGCGCGTTAACAGTTTAAAAGGTGTATCCTCTAGGCACCGAAGCGAAAACAACATCCAAAATGAGCCTCGATATTATTGGAAAGGTGGTTTATGGTCGCCTAGCTATTTTGCTGGCTCTTGGGTCGGTGCGCCATTATCAATAATTAAACAGTATATTGAACAACAGAACCGACCATTATAGACTCGCTCTTTACCCCGCCCGTTCGAAGAGACGGGGCAAGAAGCTCGCACGGTAAAAAGAAAGGAAATTGAGGCTTGTATCCTGAATTCAGATCGGTCAAATTAGCGATCGCGCTTTTGCTGATATTATTTCTCAAAAGTGGTAAAAGACATTCAGCAGAGTATTATTATTAGAATTAAGAATGGCTTGTCAATATTTTTGATAACTGGTATTAGACTAGGAAACAGAGCCAGCCCAACTCGCCCTTGCTAACTAAGAAACTTGTGAGAAATTATTGCAACTTAGTTCGGTAGTATGATAGCTTTTATGATAAATCTAATCATAATTATTCTCAATTACTCAATTGAAACAGCACTAAAACTGTTATGCACCCGTGGTTTCACTTATTAGTTCGAGTCTCTAAACCAATCTTGTCCACGTTAGTTTATGCCGGAGCTAACAGTTTCTTAAGCAGCATTCAGTCAGAACTCAAAAACCAGCAGAACCATCACACCAAGAGAATGCTCGACTCTGTGGGAATTAAAGAGCAACAACTTGGAGAAATTCAAAACTCGCTCCAAAACGTTATCTCAGCCATTGGTTTAGATGATTTTGAAGAATTCAAAGGAAGCCTCTCACAGCAGGATCTGTCTAACCAAAAACAACAGACCTGGGAACAGGATAAAAGTTTACAGCAGCAATTAATTGTCCAACAAGAGCAGAATCTTTGGCAAATGGTTGCCACAGCGCAACAAACCACACTACGACAATTGCCTGAAATAAACAAAAACCTAGAGCATTGGCCTCTGCGTTTATCGCCCGCACAACTACAAAAATCTTCTGCTGCCGATGTTCCCCTGCCACTGCGAATTTTTCTGATACCTCCCAAAGTTCCCTTTCAAGGATTGGAAGGAATTGCTCTTAAAACTCAAGAGATAGAACAAAAATTAGCTCAAGGACTGCGAGAATTCTTAAGTCAAAACTATTCATCCCACTGTCAATTTAGACCAACAGAATTTTTAGGCGGTGCTTGGCAGAGTCAGAATTTTCACGGAGAAGCCAGTATCAAGATGCTGTTTGAGCAGCTCAAAGAACAGCCAACTTTGATTCTAGAGTCGGAAATTGAGGGGGATTATCTCAATTTACGGATAGCTTACTGGGATTTAGGACAAGAGAAATATTGCTATGAAACTATTTTGAGGCTGTCTTACCGAGAGTTGCTAGAAGAGTCAGTAATAGCCCGTGCCTTGAAATGGAAAGATACTAGAGAGCGACTCCTGGCATTGGGTAAAAACCCCGAAGATATCGAGCGCTTGGGGGGTAAAAATGCGATCAATCTGGCAATTTGGTTAGAAGCAGAACAATTGCAGGCTGCTGGTATTGACATCAAAGAACTTGCTTTTGACTACCAGATCGATAGAAAAGATTTGGAGACACTATGCCAATTTGTTACTGTCTGTCACTGTCTCGTTGCTGGTTGGGTAGCAGATTTTTACTATCTAGTTAACTATGACCTACCCCCTCACCTGCCACAGATTCTGCCACAGCTTACTAAACAAGAGCTATCTGAGCCAAAATCGCGACAAGCAGCCCTTTGCGTTACGGGAGCTATCTATCAAAGTGTTTTCTCTGCTTTAGCTCACCAAAGAGCGGACGGTTTACATTTACTCGCGTTAAAACTTGCCCAGAGTCTCGCTCATCTACCCGATAAGTTTTTGGCGAGAGAGCAACTCTATAACTCTTTTCAGATTTGGCTCAAACAGCATCAATTGTTTCCCATTGAAGGGAGGGAGGATTTAGATAAAGTCGAGTTAACTTTAACCCTAAAAGACCGAGAATACCTCGAAACCCTCAAAACCTGTTTATCAGAGCTTGGGGATGAATCGGGTTTGAGGCAGGTACAAGAGCTGTTGAGAAAGCTTAACAACTTCAAAATACCAACTCGACCTCCTCAACTGACAAATTGTTCTCTGTTACATACTTTTACTTTAGGAGCGGGAAAAGCAACTCCCCTTGCCATTAGCCCTGACGGGGGAATCTTGATTAGTATTAGCGATCGCCGCACGATTGAACTATGCCCTTTCCAGCCCAGAGGCTGGCAAACTGCTAGCAGTCTCAAACTAGCAGCCCATCAAGGCGAGATTTTGACTTTTACCCTTAGTCCCGACGGCAAGACTATTGCCAGTAGCGATCGCACTGAAAACAGAAGCTATATTAAAATTTGGAATCTACAAACAGGAAACCTCCAGCGAACGCTTTTCGGTCATAGACAACCAATTCGTTCCCTCGCTATCAGTACTTACCACTCCCACAGCGAGTGCCAATTCCTTGCCAGTGGAAGTCACAAAATCAAACTTTGGGATTTGTCAACAGGAGAGTCATTTCAGACTCTCTTTGGTCATAAGCAGTGGGTTTCTTGCTTAGCCATCAGCAATGATGCTCGGACTCTGATTAGTGGCAGTGAAGACACAACCATCAGAATCTGGGATTTAACTACGGGAGATTTGATTCGTACCCTCAAAGGACATCAAGGTTGCGTTCGCTCTCTCACTATTAGTCCCGACGGACGAACTCTGATTAGTGGCAGCGATGACCACACTATCAAGCTGTGGGATTTAGAGGCGGGAAAATTGCTTTACACCTTGATCGGACATTCAGGGGCGGTTCAAGCTTTGACTATCAGTACCAATAACCAGCACCTCATCAGTGGCAGTGAGGACAAGACGATTAAAATGTGGCATATTCAGACAAAACAATTACTGCGGACGCTTATCGGTCATGCAGCACCAGTAAAGGCGATCGCCATTAGCCCCGACGGACAAACTCTGGCAAGTGGCAGTAGCGATCGGACGATTAAGATTTGGCAAGCTAGACAAGAGTTGTTGCTTTCTTAGTTCGATATTGGTTGAGGCACTTGGTTTTCTTGTTGCACCGTATTGATAATATTCATCAAACGCAGCCCTAACTCCCAATCAGAGAGTCCTTGATTGTTATATTTAATCGCTATGGAAGCTGCTGGGCGATTAATCCGAACCCAATTGACATATTCATCTGCATCTAAAGCCTGTTTTAAACGACGGGCAAAATCCGCATCAATTGCTAATTGAGGCATTTTCAAACGAACTCGTCCAGGAACAGCATGAGCGATCTCGAAGAGATCCGCTTCGCGGTGCGCATAACCTAGGAGATCGGTTTCTGGTGCTTCGCTCTCTTCTCCAGTCGAATTAGAATTATGAGAATTATTAGAATTATTGCTCTCGATTACTGCGGATGGTGGTTCTTTTTTTAGTTGGATAAAGAGTTGACGGGCTAAACTTGCCACCAACAGATTTACTAGTAAGGCATTTGCTCCTCGCAGTTGAAATCGGCTAGTAACGAATACTGCGATCGCCACTGGGAGAATCATCTCGATCTCTCCATGTTCTTTTAAAAATGCTCTAACGTTGGAGGTTGCATCTTCTGGGGAAAGGTTACTGAGATTATTGGTTGAAGTTGTAGCTGTCATGGAATAATTTACTTTTACTCTATAGGTTAAAGAAAAATGTGCTTGGGGTAATTGAACCTCCCATCGTCGGAGACGAGGGATTCCCATATAGACTCTTAGCTAGACTGCAATAGTCCCCGCCAGAACGCCATTACTGGGCAATTTCACCACGGGCGCACCGACCGCAGTTAATCCTCTATTACGTACAACTTCGTGCCTCCGCTACATCTCTATCTTGCTCATATCCGCACTCATTACACTTATGTACTCTTATATTGAGTTCTTTCTTACCTGTATGAGTGCCACAATTAGGACATATTTGAGATGTGAAATTCTTATCTACTTTAGAGAAATATGTATCCGTTACTGAGCATACATACTCTAGTATATTGAAGAATTGACCTAGCCCCATATCAACGGATTGTTTGCAGAACATACCTTTACTCCAAGATGTAAAGTTTATATCTTCTACAAATATCATTCCTACTCCATTACATAATTGATGGGAGAGTTTGAAATGATAGTCCTTTCTTCTATTAGCTACTGCTTCATGTAATAGGGCTATTTTTCTCTGTAGTTTGTTCCATTTAGAAGAACCAATACGTTTCTTTTTCAGCTTTCTTTGTAGTAATTTAATCTTACGCAGTGCTTTGTCTAAGAACGAGGGTCGAGCGATTACATTTCCATCAGAAGTAGATAGCATACTTTTAATACCTACATCTATACCTACAGCATGACCATGAGGTAAAGGTAAAGGTACATTAACATCAAGTTGAATCGTTACATTAGCATAATAACCAGATGCTTTCTTAATGATTTGAACTTGTTTAATTTTGAAACCTGACCGAATATCTCTAGATTTTCTCAACTTAATATTTTTAAGTAGAGGCATCTTGAGGTAATTACCATTAATCTCAAACTTGTTACTCAGAAGATTAAAAGATTTCATCTTCTTTTTGTAACGTGGAAATCCCATTCCTTTACGAGTCATATCATTGAATGCTCTATCCAACTTTCGTAATGTTTGTTGCATAGCTTGAGCGTTACCAGATTTCAAGTAAGGGTTAGTTTTCTTAGCCTGAGTAAGTTCAGAAGATTGAGTATGGTAAGACGGATATTCAAATGGTTCAACAACATATTCAGAGATTATCGAACACTTATTAATATCACAACTACGGCTGTTATACCAAAGTTTTCTTTTGTATAGAGCATGATTCCAAACAGATTTACAAACATTGAGATTATGTTCAATTATTTCTATCTGTTTATCTGTTGGATGTAACTTGTAGTTGTAAATTAGATTAAGCATTTCGACCTCATGCTATGTTGTTATGATACTTATCATACTACAGTTTTTTACAAAATACAAGAACTAATTGTAAACTTCACGATTATTAATCTAAACCCTGACTGTCATTCATCCCGTCACGGGACGTGAGGGTCTTCTGCCAGAAGAGAGATAAAAGTTTAAAAAGGCTTATTTGCTTTTAGCTGCAAGAATTGGCTTGGCTCGATATCCTGTGGGTTCTAGAGCTTGAATCAGAGACTCAACACTAACTTCTAGACAGTCAGCGATCTCGAAGAGATCCGCTAGTCTTCGACGCACTTCGTGTACGCGGTGCGCCACTGTAACTTTTTTTTGGGACAGATTTACTTTCACTTTGTTAACTCCTGCAACTTTTTGCAGAGCTTCTCTAACGGTTTGAGCGCACATCTCACAGTGAAGCTCCTCAACCTGTAATTGAATTTCTTTGGTTGGCGAACGTTTAAAGAACCAGTTCATGATTAATTTCCTTTTGATCGTAATTGTTTATCCTTCTTCTTCCTTTGTTTTGTCATAATTGTGCAAAATTACTGCATATTTGATCTCTGGTGAGTCGGAAGCTGTAAGTTCATCCATTGGGGCGTGAATACTGTGAATTTGAGCTTTGGTGAGAGAACTTTTAGCCAGATGGGGAGTATCAGGTTGGTCTCGATCTACCCATTCATAAAATTCGATAGTATCGGGATTGCAGAAAGTACAGCCATGACACTTATCGGGAATCGGTAACTTGCGTACCCTTCCTTTTTTAATTAACTTCAAGAGCATTTGCCTGAGTGCGTCTCCATCCATATGAAAGTGCAACTCCATTTCTGCTAAAGAAACGCGATGATAATCGAGTACAAAGTCTTGCAGTTCTTTAAGAATCATTTTTAGGAATTTATGGTAATCGAGTGTGTTGAGTTTTCAGGTACTTAAGAACTCATGTGACCTTCAGACTTCAAAAAAATTAGGGTTGAATCCATGTCTAGGAATTATCTCATTTGTCCTCTACCTTTTTTAATTAATATCCTTTTCATTTAACTTGGCTACAGATGATTTACGCGGAGACCCGGGGACAGGGTGACGCGGAGATTGATGTGTAGCGGTAATTTTTGAAATTCTTATAACTTGTTTAGCATTGGTCTAAGTGCATATCTATCGCTGGCAAAAGTTTCTTTCCATTTCCACCAAACAGAAGCAATGACAATTGATTAGGAAGTTTTGGATTTCTGTGAGAATCATCTAAAACTCCGTGAGCATTATTAGAAAAATCATTTTTAGTAGTTTATGCGATCGAGTGTTTTAATAAATGCTATAGATTCTTAAATTAGAGATTTTATTAGCTACATTAAGTGCCGTATAGTAATCTTTTGCAAGATTATTAGCATTAATTTTAGTCATAAAACTGTTAGTTATAGGTAATCATTCTCATTTAATGATATTAGTAAGTTACCTCAATAACTCACGCTCCACATAGATGTTCATAAAAGCTTAATCTTATGTGCTTTGTCCTGCACTCAAATAACAGTGACAGTCTGGTTTGTCTATTAGAGATTGGGCTAAGGCATTGAGGGCGGTTGCTGCCAATAAACCACCACCGAGAGAACCAAGTATAGTAATAAAAGGAACACCAGAACGCATCAGCAAACGTTTAGCTGCGGGTGCATGACTAAAGCCAATGGGCATACCAATAATCAGAGCGGGATGTAGCAAATCATCTTCGATCGCTCGACAAATAGAGATTAATACCGAAGGAGCATAGCCGATAACCAAAATACAGCCAGAAGTTAGCTGCTGTAAATCTTTGTGCCAAGAGGTAGAATGCCAAAACTCTTGTTCCGCTTCTGCTGCATCTGTAAGATGAGGATTATCCATTAAAGTTGTTATCTGGCAGCCGAGATGAGCCAGTCGAGTATGGTCGCAAGCAGCCACAATAGCTGGAATATCCCCTACAATCTGACAGCCCGATTTGAGAGCCTCTCTCGCAGCAGCAATTGCTCCTTGACTAACTCGGATAAAATTAACTAAGCTCACATCGCCACAAGCTAATACCAGTTGGGAAAGTAAATCTGCTTCAATTTCCGAGCGGTCTGATAAATCTGGTAACAAAAGCTTTAAGGATTCTGCAAAAGATTCGGGGTGGGAGGGAGTAGCTGCATCAAGAGCATCCCAAAAGGTTTCGAGTTCTACAAGTTGAAGTTGGGCGATCGCATTTGCTCTGACAGTTTGACAAAGGGTGTCCCGTCCTAACAACCCTTCTAAAGCAGATGCAGTTTGTCGTAGTTTAGCAATTTGTTCGATAACGTTGCGATATTGCTGCTGAAGTTGAGGAATAAGAATATCGGTTGCTGGTGGTAAGGTTTCAATAGACAGTAACTTGCGGATATGTTCCAGTTGAAACCCCTGTTGTTTAAGAGCAAGAATTTTTCGCAGTTGTTGGACATGACTTTCTGCATACAGACGATAATTACTACGCGATCGCGCTGCTTCTGGCAACAGTCCAATCTGGTGATAGTAGCGTACCATGCGCGGAGTTAGACCGTTGCCTACTTTTTCTGTAAGTTGTTTGATTGTTAAGTATTGATTCATCATGCTTGACCTTAACACCAATGTCAAAGTGTAGTTTGAGTGAGTAGTCAAATTTATACCTGTTGATTAAGACACACATAGCCTATGCTCCCAGGTCAAAGGTCATAGTAAGCAATACTGTTCGTTTAACGATTAGTGCTTCGCTGAATGGGGACTTGGGGACTTGGGGACTTGGGGAGACCCAACTCGTCGCTTCGCGAGTGGGGAACTGGGGAATTGGGGAACTTTTTTTTTTCCCCCCCTATCTTCCCTATTTCCCTATTTCCCTACTTCCCTACATTTCCCCACACCCTATTTAACAATTAATATCCTAATTTGTAGTTCATTTATACTATCTATAATGGCTCAACTTACCTTTGATAGAATTTTATACAAATATACAGAGGCCTACGCAGCAGCTATCTGTGGAATTTTGGTTTTTTTCGGCTGGCTTTGCCTTCATTTCAACTGGATTGGTTTGGCTTTATTGATTTTGACCGCAGCTTATGTGATTGGCGGTTATGAAAGTACTAAAGAGGGACTCACTACCCTCTGGCAAGAAAAAGAGCTAGATGTAGATTTATTAATGATTGTGGCTGCTTTAGGGGCAGCTAGTTTGGGTTTATGGCGACGAGAATATTATTTAATTGTCGATGGTGCAGTTTTGATTCTGATTTTTGCCATTAGTGGTGCTTTAGAAAGCTTTGCTATGCAGCGCACCGAGCGCAATATTCAATCTTTAATGGCAGTTACTCCCGATACTGCTAGGGTTATCCACAATGGTCGAGAAACCAAAATAGCGATCGCACAATTACAAGTGGGAGATGTGGTTAAAGTCAAGCCTGGAGAAATGATACCCACTGATGGAATTATTTTAGAAGGAGCAACTACTGTCAATCAAGCTCCCATTACAGGAGAGTCTATTCCTGTGGATAAAGCTATCGGGGACGAAGTTTTTGCAGGTACTCTCAATGGCAATGGCGTATTACAACTCAAGGTTCACCAACATCCAGAAAGTAGTCTGATTCAAAGAGTAATTCGTCTCGTCGAACAAGCCCAAACCCAAGCCCCTCCATCTCAGCAATTTGTAGAACGTTTTGAACGAGGTTACGCCAAAGTAATTGTCTTATTGGGTCTAATTTTAGGAACTTTACCTCCTTTTGTTTTGGGTTGGGACTGGGAAACGACTATTTATCGAATGCTCATCTTTTTAGTAGTAGCCTCTCCTTGTGCTTTGATGGCATCAATTATGCCCACTCTGCTATCGGGTATTGCTTGTGGGGCGCGACAGGGAATTTTATTTAAAAATGGAGCGCAGTTAGAAAAAATTGGTCGAGTAAGAGCGATCGCTTTTGATAAAACGGGTACTCTCACCACAGGACAATTACAGGTAGCAGACATTATTCCCGCAGCGCAACAATCTACCAAGCGAGTGTTACAATTAGCTGCTGTGATCGAATCTGGTTCGGAACACCCCATTGGTGAAGCTATTATCCAAGCAGCACATAAAGCTAACTTGTCATGGCAAAGCGCAACTAAAATACAAGCTCAAACAGGTCAAGGAATTATAGGAGAAGTAGCAGGAGAAAAGGTTACAGTGGGTAAAGCAGTATCACTCCCTTGCTCTCCTGAATTGAAGCAAGTTAGTAATAGGTTAGAAACAGAAGGTAAAACCGTTGTCTGGGTGAGTTTAGCTGAAGAAATTATCGGTATTATTGCCGTTGCGGATACAGTAAAACCAGAAGCAGCAAATGCGATCGCTAATTTAAAACAACTGGGAATCGAAACAACAGCGATGCTGACAGGAGACAATCAACCCACAGCCCAAAGCGTAGCTCAAACCCTGAATCTCGATCGCGTTCATGCGGAATTATTACCAGAAGATAAACTAACAGTCATCAGACACCTACAACATAAGTACCAAAATGTAGCAATGGTAGGAGATGGAATTAATGACGCTCCTGCTTTAGCTGCTGCTACTGTGGGAGTAGCAATGGGAGTTACTGGTACGGATGTCGCTTTAGAGAGCGCGGATATTGTTTTAATGTCAGATAATTTAGAAAAATTATCCCAGGCGATTAAACTTGGTCGTCGTGCTAATCGCATCGTCAAACAAAATATCACTTTCGCTCTCTCGTTTATCTGCTTGCTGTTGGTAGCGAATTTAATCGGTAGTATTAATTTACCCTTGGGAGTAATCGGACATGAAGGTTCGACCTTATTAGTGACTTTAAATGGTTTGCGCCTGCTGAAATAAAAAACATCTTAAAATGCGAGCGGGAATTCCCGCCCCGTTCAGGGGGCAGGGATGTGATTGCGAGCGCGATAAGTTATTGGTCATAGTTTTACAGTTTGGATACAGAATCTTCATATAACAAGGGTTTGAGCCGTTGTATAATAATTTTGTACGTAAAATCTAGCTAAAAATTGCTGTAACTTCGTACAAAGCAACGCACCTAGAAAATTTGGAATATGGGGTTCGATGAGAGAGTCTCATCGGTAAAATTCCAAGCGTAATTAGATGTATGAGTATTTTTTCTAATACGCGCTTTACCGAAGGACATTCGGGGAAAGAAATTGACTTTCAAATTGTCGTACTGTCGGGGAATTGTGATAGCTGTCATAGTTCTAGATAAGTGGCGTAGGGCAGTAAGGTTTATCTCGCGAGAGATAAAGCCCGCATGGGTTTAGCCTGCGGGAGAAGTCACAGGTCTAAACAAGTAACTCGAACATCAAAAAGAGTTTCAATCCAGACCCTAGCACCACCACAAATAGGATTATCAGGACGATACACAACGCGACATCCTCCTGGAATTTCTACCTGGTGTCCATACACATTAGTATTTCCTTTTTTCACCGTAATTACTGCCTGTTTTTTTTGGTGCTTTTTATTGTCTTGAATTTTGTGTGTATTAACGTGAATGATTGTTTTAGCTGGCTTTCTAGGATTACGCCAACGAGGAGCAGGACCTCTTTTCCCTTTCTCAATTATGGGTTTGCCCTTGAATAAAGGAATCAACCACATCTTTCCTGTCTTGTAAGCCCCTTCTACTCTCCCTGCAATAAGAAGAACTCTAAGTCTAGCAGAAGAGATATTTAAGATTTTCGCTGCTTCTGAAGTACCAACTACCATCAAACTATAATGCTATCGTAATAGTTTTAATATAGCTTATGAGCAATAACTTTAAAGAAAACTTAATTAGCTTGCAGAAATTACTACATAGTTGAGACCTGCTAATTCTACCTTCTGCGATCTTTAACCCTTAAGCTAATAGCCACAAATAAACCAGCAACGATTAGTGAAATTGCTCCGAAGCTTGTCTGTAAGTTCAAATCATTCAAGCCTTTAAAGAATAGATCGAAAAAGCTAATTGCACCACCAAAAGCTCCAAAATATATGCCAAGTCCTAAACCTGCTCTCTTTTCTGGGACTAGTTCTAAGACAAAGGGTACAATTCCATTGAGTACTGTACTAAAAGCGAAAGCCATTAAGATCAAGCCTATTACCAAGGTAAAGATCGAACTAGCAGACAAAATAAGTTTTAATAAGATTGCTGTTAACATCATTCCCCCCAATACTAAGGGAGTATTGCCGACGTAAACTGCAAAATGTCCCGCAGGAACAGCAAATATTGCCAGTAGCAGACTGAAGCCTAACAGCCCCGAACTAGCAGACTGACCGAAATAAATGCTTAGTCCAGCCATTAAAAAACGCAAACTCCAACCAATAGCAATACCAACTCCAACTACAAGGGCTACGATCCGAAATGGAATCCTGGGTAAACTTTGAGAAACGTTTTGAGGTGCAATTGGAGGTGTTACCTGACGTAAAAAAGCTGTCGCTCCTAATAAGACAAAAGAACCAAGGGCAAAAGCAAATAAAGGACCCATAGACAAAATGAAATTATATGCTGTAAAGCGAAATGCCCCAATTAATTGCTGCACTAAAGTTAAACAGCTTGCTGCTAGGGGTAGCTTTGGTTCTGGTGTTGCTAGTCTTAATAGTGCAATAACTGGGCTACGAAATATCGCCATTGCTGAAGCCCAGAATACCGCGATTAAAGGTAAACTCCAACGCCAAACTGTAACAGGAGCAATCAAAAATCCGATCCAGGGCAAAATAATAAAGAATGTTGCAGCTAAAACTACTCCAACCTTGATCAAGGGTTCGCGAGTTCCCAAAAGTTGAAAAGATCGGTCAGAAAAACCTCCACAAATTGGTTCAATTAATGCTTCTAAAGCGTGTTCTATGATTAGGATAATTCCAGCTAAAGATTTGGAAAACCCTAACTGAACCAGTAAATTAGGTAAGTAGAGAGAATAGATAACCCAAGCTAAAGTAATTGAGCCTTGCACCGCTACGATTCCGCTTATGCGTTGCCATTGAATGTTGGTTGATTTCATTTTTTTGTCGCCAAGGATACTAAATCCCTTTGACATAGGTTACTTATATATAGCCCCCGTGTTTCTCCCAATATTGGAGGACTTTAATTAATTTAACCCCAACGGGTGCGATTAAAACTAGTTGGTGATTAAGAAAAGCGATCGCCATTTAATCAAACTAAAGCGATCGCTTTTAATGCTATTGTTTGTTAGAGCTAATATCTTTAATGTCTCCACTGCCAAAAACGCTAGTGTCAAAGTGATGAAGAAATGATTGATTCATCACCCAGGTAAATGGGCTGGTAACACTGAAAAAGCTACAATTCCTAAAAAAGCAAAGCTTGAGACTGTTTCCAGTAATGCCACCTGTTGGATTTTAGTTGTACAGTACCAAGTCTTTTGCCACAGAATCATGGTAAACTTCACCAAGGCTATCCCAAATGCAGAGGCTGTAATTGCCATGAGCCATCCAGTCAACCAAAGTGCCAGAACGATCGCACTTGCAATCCCATGAAAGATAATACCTGGAATAAATATTTATCCTTCCTCATCCTTTATGCCTTATCCTTCATCTTTTATCCATTCATAAAATTCTAGTGCATCAGGATCGCAACTCGTACAACTGTTGCATTTTTTGGTGTTTGATAACTTTCGCACCCTACCTTTTTTAATTAACTTGTTGAGCATTGGTTTAAGTGCATCTCCATCGATTTGAAAGTGCCGTTTCATATCTGCCAAAGAAACACGATTATAATTGATGAGAAAGTTTTGTATTGCTTTTAAGATCATTAGTAGAGAAAAATCAAAAATTAGCTATATCTTATGCTCAAGAATTTAACAAAAGCCCCAATTTAAGCCCTTGAATATCAATACAAAGCTCGTGGGAAATATTGGTTAATAATTAGTAAATTCTAAAGAGGGGTTGAGGTTTTAGCCCTCTGCTATCTTCCTTGAGGGCGAGCAACGGAAATTTTATGGGGACTGTGAGATAACTTGAGTAGGAAAATTGTTCCCACCATAGCTACCACACCAGCGATAATCCAAGCTAGGGAAGAACCTGGATGTTGAGGGAAAGTAGCAATTTGATAAAACATAGTAGCTACCCAATAACCTAAACCTGTAGTCCAACCAGCAACCAACAACATCCAACCTAAATTAGTTTCACGATAAACTGCACCTGTAGCAGAAACACAGGGAAAGTACATCAACACGAATAAGAGATAGGCAAATGCTCCTACTTTACTATCAAATCTTTTTGACATCTGTCCAAAAGTACCTACTGCTACTTCTTGTTCTTCCGCTACACTTTCTTGGTCTTGTACATCACCGATATTTAAGCCAATAGGATCGAGTAATTGATTGCCAAGATCGGCTAAATTAGCGGGAATACTACTCACAGCTTCGCCAATACCGCCCCAAAAATCAAAATCTGCTTCTTCGGCTACTTCTCCTGACTCTTCTATTGCTAACTCACTGTAAATAGAATTGAGAGTACCAACCATTGCTTCTTTGGCAAACACTCCTGTAAAAATCCCCACAGTAGCGGGCCAGTTTTCTTGACTAACTCCCATCGGAGCAAATAGGGGGGTAATAGCTTGGCTAGTAGCGGACAAAATTGAACCTTTGCTGTCTTGTTTTCCAAAAGAGCCATCCGTACCGACAGAATTTAATAAACTCAAGACCATCACCATCAGTACAATTATCTTGCCTGCTTTGAGTAAAAATCCTCTCAGTCTGTCCCAAGCGCGGATGAATAGCCCTTTGGGCTGAGGAATATGATAGGGCGGTAACTCCATGACAAAGGGTGAGGCTTCCCCCTGCATAATGGTATTTTTCATGACTAGCCCTGTGAAGATAGCAGCAGCAATACCAATTAAATACAGACCAAAAACCAGATTTTGTCCGTTACGAGGAAAGAAAGCAGCAGCAAACAAAGCATATACAGGTAATCTCGCCCCACAAGACATAAACGGGTTCATCATGATGGTCATCAAGCGATCGCGCTTATTTTCGAGGGTTCGCGTTGCCATAATTGCAGGTACATTACAACCAAAACCCACTAACATCGGCACAAAAGATTTACCTGGTAATCCCACCAAGCGCATCAATTTATCCATAACAAAGGCTGCCCTTGCCATGTAACCAGAGTCTTCGAGAATTGAGAGAATCACAAACAGTAAGCCAATTTGGGGAATAAAAGTAGCTACAGTTTGAACACCACCACCGATAGAAGTCACAAACCCGATTAACCATCCTGGGGTATTGAGAGATTCTAACCAAGCTTGAGGCGCATCAACCAAGACAGTCCCAACAGAAATATCAAAGAAATCAATAAATGCACCACCGATATTAATGGCAATAAAAAACATTAGGTACATAACCCCTAAAAACAGAGGAATGCCAATCCAACGATTGAGGACAAATTGGTCGATTTTGTCCGATGTGGTGCTAGTAATATCTCTAGTTTGTCTTACTGAACTTTGGATCAAGCTACGGATAAAGCCATAGCGGGTGTCCGCAATAATAATATCTATGTCTTCGTGTAATAGTTGGTGAATCTTACGGCGATTTTCAATAACAATTTTATCTAATTCTTTCCCTTTTACTTCGGGGGCGACGCGGTCTTCATATTCTAGTAATTTTAGAGCGAACCACCGCGTAGAAATCTTGTGATTGCGCCCTTTTTCCCTAACCAGTTGTTCAATTAGGCTCAGGGTATCTTCAATTACTGCTGGATAAGCTACCACCCTAGGCAGATTACTAGGATTATCGATTAATTCATTAATTTTGCTTCTGAGGAGGTCGATTCCTTCTCCTAAAAAAGCACTGATGGGAATGACTACACAACCCAATCTTTCAGCAAGAGCATTGGTATTGATGTCTAATTCTCTCTCCCGCGCCACATCGATCATGTTCAGTGCCGTTACCATTGGTACACGCATCTCCATAATCTGAGTAGTTAGATATAGGTTGCGCTCCAAGTTAGAAGCATCCACGATATTAACAATTAAATCCGCTTCTCCAGTGAGTAAATAATCTCGGGCAATCAACTCATCTAGTCCCGTGCTTTCATCTTCTGCATCTAAGGAATAAACCCCAGGCAAATCTACAACGGTAATTTCAACTCCGTCATTGATGTATTTACCTTCTTTGCGATCTACTGTTACACCTGGCCAATTTCCCGTGCGCTGATTAGCACCTGTTAGATTGTTAAATAGAGTGGTTTTTCCACAGTTGGGATTGCCAATTAAGGCGATTTTCTGTTTTTTCATTTGTTTAGTAGTTAGTGGTTAGTAGTTAGTAGTTTTGTTTCCCCCGCTCCCCTGCATTTCCTCACATACCCCCTACCCCAATTCTTCAACCACCAGTGCAGCAGCCTCATCCTTACGCAAACTTAATTTAAAGCCCCGCACTCGAATTTCTACTGGATCCCCTAGAGGGGCTACACGAGTGACGGTAAACTCTGTACCAGGAGTTAAACCCATTGCCAGTAATTTTTTCCTGTAAGCTTTCTTACTAGCATCATCAGTTGCTTCATAACTGACTACTTTCCCTTTCTGATTTACTTGTAAATCTCTTAAGGTGGTTTTACTATTTTCCATTTATCGATCTACCTCTTGTACTTCTGCTAAATAATGAAAGGGTTGGTCAGATACCAAATTATTCAAGGGTTGCTCAGATACTAGAATTCGTTTTGCCATCCCTCCACCAATACCGATGCGAGTATCCCCCACAGCAACAACAATGTTGCCAGCGATATTTTTAACTACATCAATCGCCATACCTGGTGCTAACCCCATCCCCACTAGCCCATTAATCCCCTCTTTGGTTTCAAAGCCAGCAAGCCACATACGAGTGCCTATCCGCGCCTTTGACAGTGTCATAATAGAACCCTTTTGATGGGGGTTTTCAGTTTCACTCCCATGATTGCCTTCTTTATGTAGATGACTAGGTTGTCTCTCATCACTAAACAACGGGGGAGTCTGCAAGCCCTCTCTCTTTAGACCTGGGATGAACCACGACACTAAGGATTTTAATGCCCTAAAAACTATATTGATAAACATCTTGTTGATTGATGTGACAACAATACTTGTAGCTAATGCCAGCTACTCTTCAATTTTAGGAGCTTCGGGGCTTGCCACTTACCCCAAGGTAATAACTTTAACCTTTGGTAATAATAGATTACAATAGTACTACAACTCGACTTATCTGTCCAAATAGATAACTTTGACTAGGTTTTTGGTAAGTCTTCCACTTCGACTAAATAATCAAAGGGTTGATCGGATACTAGAATTCGTTTTGCCATCCCTCCATCGATACCAATCCGAGTCTCTCCCACCCCAACAACCAAGTTCCCTGCGATATTTTTAAGTACATCAATCGCCATACCTGGTGCTAACCCCATCCCCACCAGCCGATTAATCCCATCTTTACTTTCATAGCCAGAAATCCACAGGCGATCGCCTACCCGCGCCTTTGCCAGTGTCATAATGGAACGCTTTTGACGGGGGTTTTCGGTTTCAGCCAGACGATTGCCTTCCCCATGTCGATGACGGTGTTGTCCCTTATTTCTATTTCTCCAATCCATTGTCCTTCTCCTGCTCCCTAATCTCGTCAACTTGTTTAACTTAGAATTAACTTCCCCCAGCAGCCAAAATTACCATCACTTGGTGAGCCATTGCTGCACCTAAGCCAATTTGTTCGCTCCGAATGCCGATAATTACAGAACCGCTTTTAGTTTTACTAATAACTTGAACCTCTAAGCCTAGAGTTAAACCCATCTCGCTAAGGCGATGTATCATGCCCTTGCCACTCAGAATTTGGTTAATTACAACGCGATCGCCTACCTTAGTGGCTGATAAGGGAAATACTTGTTTCATCCTCCATTCACTCTCGGTTAACTCTGGAGCAAATTCCGCTCGATTTCCTTGCTCAACTTCCTTTTCGGGCGTTCCCCCCAAAAAAGTAAACTTCCATCCTTGACCCCTTCGGTGTCGTTGCTCTCTATTGCTAGCCTCGTCCCCCATTTTTTTCCTTTCTTATTAATTCAATGACTTTCACTCCAAAAGTAAAATCGAACAATTTAAATAACCTCTTAATTATTTAAAAATTTTCTCATTTATTAACCCCAATATATTATTACCATAATTAACTGTATGAATAAGTATTAGTTAATAGATATTTAAGTTTTGGCTAACAAGAAAGGCAAAAAACCCCACAAATCATTTAATTCCAAGGTCAGCTAGTTATTCCTATCTGTTTAAGATAGGAGAATCTTTCTCATAAAAGCCGAGGAATTATCAGGCATTTATCACTAATTATTTTAATTAAGTTACCAAGCAAGCGATCGCGCTTCTGCATCACAATAGATTAGTGGGATCCAGACAAAAAAAATAACAAGAAAACAACCTTAAATTAACCAGGGTTTATGGGAGTGGGTGCAACCAGTCTATTGTTAAAATTAAAAATCAAGTAATTTGGAGCGACTCGATATTAACCCATGTTTGATAAAACGCCCTCGTCAACTATTCAAAATAAAGTTCTGGCTGATTTAAGCGATTTAGAACTAGCTCAAGCCTTATCCGAAAGACTTGCGATCGCAAATCAGGATTGGCATCGTCTCAAAGGGAATCGTAAAGCTCAAGCAGGACAGCAGATCGCTTCCGCTCTAGTTTTCTTACTGAAAGATAGTCAACCAGAAGCTTTGGTACATCTTACTCAAGCTGTAGGCTGGTTAGACCGCTCTGTTAAAGCTCCTTCTTGTCCCGATAAAGAGAGAATGAAACAGCAAAAATTAACGACATAGGGCGATAGGATAGCAGCAATCGAAAGATTAATTGCTATCGCAAAACCGCGAGAAGCAGCAGCTTGCTATCCCAATGTTAGTAATCAATCTAAGCTAAGTTTAGTAAATTTTGAATAAAGTCCCACATCATTAGTTGATTTTTTTATCAACCAGTGTCACAATATGGCTGATGCTAAAAGCAATCTCTAAGATTAATATATTTGTATTTAAAATACAGAATCTAAATTAGATGGAAAAGATTAAATAGAGAGAGCGTAAGATCGAAGTTACAGATAACAGAAGCATCAGCAAAAATCATTTTTTTTTGATATTGAGGCATTTATGGCAACTACAGTAAATATTCCTAGTAATCCTGATAAAGAAAAAGCCCTTAACTTAGTTTTAAAACAAATTGAGCGAAATTTTGGTAAAGGCGCGATTATGCGCTTAGGGGATGCAACACAGATGAAAGTCGAAACCATCCCCAGTGGTGCATTAACCTTAGATGTGGCTCTAGGTGGCGGGTTTCCCAAGGGGCGAGTCATTGAAATTTATGGACCTGAAAGTAGTGGTAAAACAACTCTAGCCTTACACGCGATCGCAGAAATCCAGAAAGCAGGAGGAGTTGCAGCCTTTGTAGATGCGGAACACGCTCTGGATCCTACCTATTCTGCTGCTTTGGGAGTAGATATTGAAAATCTTTTAGTAGCTCAACCAGATCATGGAGAGTCAGCTTTAGAAATTGTTGATCAGTTAGTGCGTTCTGCTGCAGTAGATTTAGTAGTAGTGGATTCTGTAGCTGCTTTAGTACCCCGTGCAGAAATTGAAGGAGAAATGGGGGACAATCAAGTAGGTCTGCAAGCTCGCTTGATGAGTAAAGCTTTAAGAAAAATTGCTGGTAACATCGGAAAATCAAACTCTACAGTGATTTTTCTCAACCAATTACGGCAAAAAATTGGTGTTACTTATGGTAGCCCTGAAGTAACTACAGGAGGTACAGCACTCAAGTTTTATGCTTCTGTACGTTTAGATATTCGTCGGATTCAAACCCTGAAAAAAGGTAGCGAAGGGGAATACGGAATCCGCGCTAAGGTCAAAGTGGCAAAAAACAAAGTTGCACCACCATTTCGTATTGCTGAGTTTGACATTATCTTTGGTCAGGGAATTTCTCGCATGGGATGTATGTTAGATATGGCAGAAGATTGTGATGTAGTAGTAAGAAAGGGCGCATGGTATAGCTACAACGGCGAGAATATTGGTCAAGGTCGCGACAATACTATTAAATATCTTACTGAAAATACCGCGATCGCAGAAGAAGTAGAAAAGCTGGTTAGAGAAAAGCTAGCAATGGGTGTAGAAGTATCTGCTAATTCTGTAACCCATGAAGTGTCTCAAGATAGTGATTCAGAGGAGTAGGTTATTCACCTCTTTTGCAGCAAGTTGTAATACTAGGGTGTTAATAGGGAAAAGGTTAAGGGGAAATGGGTAAAAGAATAAATTTACCCCCCTTTAACCTTTCCTTTTTTCCAAAACAGTTCCCCATAGACAAGGTTTCCAAAACCCATTTAATATGAGAAAAGAAGCTTTAAAACTCTTAGATAAATCTCCTCAAGTATAAAATTACTAATGAATTTTAGTGACGAACTAACTTTATTACTCCGTGCTTGCTATCCCCTGATCTATATCCCAACAGCAGAAGAAGAAAGACTAGAAAAAGCGATCGCTACAGTTCTAGAAACTATGGGTAATCGTAATGTCTATATCTGGGATTTTGTAGAGGGTTACGCAGATAACCCCAACAATACAGGTTTTGGCAAACGCAACCCCCTACAAGCTTTGGAGTTTATCGAAAAGTTACCCCCAAAAGTGGGAGGGGTATTTATTCTGCGAGATTTTCAGCGTTTTCTGGAAGATATTTCTATTTCTCGTAAATTACGCAATCTGGCTCGTAGCCTGAAATCCCAACCCAAGAATATTGTTATTATTTCCCCTCAAGTAACTATTCCTGATGAGTTAACAGAAGTATTTACTGTATTAGACTTTCCTTTACCCACCGCAGGAGAAATCAAAACCGAAATTACCAGACTAATTTCCGCTACAGGACAAGCTTTATCAGAGCAATTGCTTAACGATCTGGTACGCTCTGCTCAAGGATTATCCTTAGAAAGAATTAGAAGAGTCTTAACAAGAGCGATCGCATCCCACGGTAAACTAGAACCAGAAGATGTAGAATTAATCCTGGAAGAAAAAAGACAATCAATTCGTCAAACCCAAATTCTAGATTTCTATCCTGCTACAGAACAAATATCAGATATTGGGGGTTTAAATAACCTCAAAGATTGGTTACTCAGAAGAGGTGGCGCATTTAGTGAAAAAGCTAGAGCTTATGGATTACCAAATCCACGGGGCTTATTATTAGTTGGAATACAGGGGACAGGAAAATCTCTGACAGCAAAAGCGATCGCTCACCATTGGTATTTACCTCTATTACGGTTGGATGTGGGGCGTTTGTTTGGAGGTTTAGTTGGAGAATCAGAATCTCGTACTAGACAAATGATCAATCTTGCAGAAGCTCTTTCACCTTGTATTTTGTGGATTGATGAAATTGACAAAGCTTTTGCAGGTGCAACAGGAAAAGGAGATTCTGGGACTACCAGTCGTGTATTTGGAACTTTTATAACTTGGCTAGCAGAGAAACAATCCCCTGTATTTGTAGTAGCTACAGCCAATAATATTCAGTCTCTACCACCAGAGATGCTCCGTAAAGGGCGATTTGATGAAATCTTTTTCGTTGGTTTACCTTCTGGGGAAGAAAGAGAAGCGATCTTTCAAGTTCATTTATCAAGATTACGCCCCCACAACCTCAAAAATTACGATTTAAAAAGGTTAGCTTATGAAACTCCTGAATTTTCAGGTGCAGAAATTGAGCAAACTTTGATCGAAGCGATGCACATTGGTTTCAGTCAAAATCGCGACTTCACTACCGATGATATTTTAGAAGCAGCTAGTCAAATAGTACCCTTGGCAAAAACTGCCCAAGAACAAATCCAATTTTTACAAAACTGGGCAGCATCAGGTAAAGCTCGTTTAGCTTCTCGAAATAATGCTTTAGGTTAAGTCCTAATTACTAATGACTAATTACTGTAGAGGCGTTTCATCTTCGGTGAAGGGTTAATAACAGTTGCCAATAATCTGGACTAATCTTAACTTATATTGTAAAATCTTAATAGAAGAAGCAGATAAAATATACACAGAATTAGAAAAGAACAAATAATCTAAATTCGGCTAAGTTTAAATTAATATTCTTTAATTAAGAACTTACTATTTAAAATCGATTGTATGGGTCAGAGAACCGTTACTACAGAACTACCAATTGCACTGCATCAATTTGCTAGTGAAGTTTCTCGTTTAATATATCCGGCGAGAATTGAGTATTTGAATCGATTATTAAAAGGAGATAAAGATCCTCTTATTATTAAAGAGATTCAGCCCAAATATGGAATTAATAAAAGGCAAGCTAACGCTATCAGAAGCGAAGTAAGAGGTGCAATTACTTCGGCAAAAGAATGTCGAGCTAATCACATCAAAATCCTCAAAGAGAAAATTAAATCTTTAAAACAGTGGCTAAAAACTAATCAGAAGAAATTTAAAAAACTCCCCAATGTTTGTGACATCAGAACAAAAAGGAATGTGAGGACAAACAGAAGATTTGCTATTCACCACAAAAAACGCAAGCTTTACCTCTTGGAAAAGAAATTAGAACATCTTAAAAATCAACCAATTAGAGTAACAATAGGAGCCAAAAATACTCAATATTACACTGTTGGCAGTACCGGAGAAACTCTGGGAAATCAAATAGCACAATACGACGGAAATAAGATGGTTTTTAGAGTTCCTTATGCTCTAGAAAATAAATACGGTAAGTACGTTCACGCCCCTCTTAAATTTGAGTACGAAAAAGGGCAAAAATGGATTGAAGATGCTATTGCTAATAATAGAGCGTTAACTTATCGCATCTATGCCAAAGATTTGAGGTGGTTTATTGCTTGTTCTACAGATATAAAGGGCGCGGAAACCGTCAGTAGCCTGCGACAGTACGGTTGTTTGGGAATCGATCTAAACCCTGGTGTAATTGGATGGGCTTATTGCGACCACGACGGGAATTTAACAGCAAAAGGTCAAATTCAGCTTATACTACATAGCAAAAGAAAGAATCAACAAACAGCAATTATTCACGATATTACTAAGAAAATTATCAATTTAGGTAAAAAGTATAGATGTCCAATTGTAATTGAAAAGCTAGATTTTTCTACTAAAAAAACACAAATGAAAGAACGGGGTAGAAAGTATAGCCGGATGTTATCTAACTTTACCTATGGTAAATTCACAGAATTTCTCAACCAAAAAGCTACGAGTGCCGGAATTGAATTAATTAAGGTCAATCCGGCATATAGTTCGCAGATTGGATTAGTTAAATATGTGCGACAGTACGGATTAAGTTCCGACACTGCCGCCGCATTAGTTCTGGCTCGTCGAGCCATGAGACTATCAGAGCGCGTTCCTCTCCAGGTCGCCTATCCACTTTTGACGAGTGGAAAGCACGTCTGGACTGCATGGAATGCGCTCAATCAAAAACTGAATAAAAAATTGTGTTTGAGAAGGCACGATTATTTTAGCTTGTCTAACGGACAGTTAGAGGTCATGCTCCAAGATGAATTTTTAACAAAAGCTAAAAAGGGGTCTGGTAGCAAGCGCAAAAGACGCACTTCTAAAAGTGGTTAAATGCCACAAGCTAGCATTCTAACCGTTAGGAATGCGACTCCACAGATTTGTGTAGATTTTAATTAACGGTGGGAAGCAACACGGATAAGCTCCAACTCACTTTAGCCCAGATGATTTCTTAATAAATTCTTGATTAAAACTAAAGCTCAACAGATGTAGCGTTACTCTAGAGGGTAAATACAGCGATACGACAACTCTCAATTATCCATTATCAATTCTTGAAAATATGACTTCCAACGAATTATTAACTCTAGTTATTTTACTCAGTCCTGGGATGCTACTTTCAGCCTTAATTATGTTGACCTTTTCTAAAGGCGGTTAATTAACTACAGACCAATAAAGGAATGACCAGAGGGAAAAAGTAGGCTAGACTCTTCCCTCTTCTGAAGTAGATTTCTCCCAACATTATTCTGATTCTGGTAATTCCTCGGTTTCAGAACTTTTGTTGAGAGAATCAGAGCCAAAAACACTCTCTTCTAAATCCCGACGTTTTTCCATTTGACAAAGAAAATAGCCAGTCATCATAGCAGAAGCCAAAAGATGGGCTAGATTTTCTTTATCTGTAGTAACTTTAATGTTAAAGTCTCCTGTAGGCAGCATCCCTACTAATCCTTGAACATTTTGCGAGATAATTTGCTTGACTTCAGGGCTAGCAGATTGAGCAATTTTAGATAACACTTCAGGGTGTTGTTTACGGAGATACTCCATAAGGTTATTGTAATCGCGGTCTTGGGAGTCAGAATCGAGAAAATCGAAGTTAAATATCATTCCTTTCCAAATTTTGGATATACATACTCTCTACTTTTACATAATATTGGCTAGAATCGCTAGTGAACCACAACAACAGATTTTTGTCAAGATACCATCATTTGTTCGATTTCAAAGTATTGATGAAATTTATCAGTGACTTCTAACCAATAAGAACGACCGTCTTTTTGGGGTCTTTTCCGAATAAATCCTAATTCTACTAACTCTGAAACTTGTTGGTAAGCACTACTCCCCCTCAGTTCAATTAACTCGGTTTGTAATATGGGATTTTTAAGAGCGATCGCAGCTAGAGTTCTTAATGCTCCTTTGCCTAATTCCGCAGGGATCAAGTCTTTGAGCATAGTACTATAGGCTGATTTAAGTTGCAGACTATAACCATTATCTGTTTCAACAATTTCTAAAGCACTATCACGATGGGCATAGTCATTCATTAATTCAATTAAACCTTCTTCGACGATTTCCCGCTCGCATTCTAATAAAGTTCCTATTTCTTCTAATGAAAGAGGTCGTCCTTTGATGTAGAGAATTGCCTCAATTTTAGTTGCTAGTTTCACGCTTGTTCCTATGGGCTATATTGGGGCAAAATTGGAAAAAAATGCCCAACAGGTCCATTTCCTTGACCGATATTTAAAGCATATTTTAGTGCTGAAGTGAGATAATTTTTTCCCAATTTGACTGCTGTAAATAAATCTTTGCCTAATGCTAAGTTAGCTGCAATTGCTGCTGATAGGGTACAACCTGTACCGTGGGTATTTTTGGTGTTTACTACTTCTGCTGTTAGAATTTCCCAATTATCTCCGTCATACCAGACATCAATCCCTTGTAGTTTTCCTGACATTGAGCCTCCTTTAATCAAAACAACTTTAGCTTGTAAGTTCTGATGAATTAGCTTACAGGCTTGTTTCATATCCTCTAGACTATTAATTTCAATGCCACTGAGAATTTGCGCTTCATAGCGATTGGGGGTGACAATGAGAGCTTGGGGAAACAGCAGCTTAGTTAAACTGGCAATAGCATGATCATCAATTATTTTCACTCCTGCGCGAGTTACCATCACGGGGTCAACCACCAAATTGCTTAGGTTGTATTGAGCTATTTTTGCTGCTACTTCCTCAATAATTGCTTGATTAAATAGCATTCCTGTTTTAACAGCGTCTATCTTAATATCCTTAACCACTGTTGCTATTTGCGCTCCTACTATCGAGTTTTCCATAGCTGTAACTTGAGTTACTTCCACTGTATTTTGAGCAGTCACACAAGTGATTACAGAGGTGCCATGAACTCTATGAAAAGCAAAAGTCCGCAAATCCGCTTGAATTCCTGCACCACCCCCACTATCCGAGCCAGCAATAGTTAAAGCTACCTGAGTCATGTACTAAATTTTAATTTTTAGGAAAACGTCTTCTTTGGAGAAAATCGGGGATTTCAATGGGACTGCGATCTCTCTGAGGGTGGGGTACTTGGCGCTCGGTTGATGGCTTTTGATTAAATTGTCTGGTATTAGGAGGTTGGGGAAGAGAAGAGAAAATTTGTGATTCTGCTTCTGGGTTACTCATCTCTTTTTGAGCTTCATCTCCGTCAAAGCCTGTAGCAATGACAGTAATCCGAATTTCCCCTTCCATGCGTTCGTCAATTACTGCACCAAAGATAATATTGGCATCTTGATCCACTACTTCATAAACACTATCCGCAGCAGCATTAACTTCGTGGAGAGTTAGGTCATAGCCCCCAGTAATATTAAGCACTACTCCTTTAGCTCCATTAATAGAAGCTTCAAGAAGAGGAGAAGATACGGCTGCGCTGGCTGCTTCCCTAGCCCGAGATTTACCTGAACCTATACCAATTCCCATTAAGGCTGAACCTGCATCCGCCATGACTGCTTTAACATCTGCAAAGTCCACATTGATCAGCCCAGGAACAGTAATAATATCCGAAATGCCTTGAACCCCTTGTCTTAAGACATCATCTGCTACTTGAAAAGCTTGCTGAACTGGAGTTTCAGGAGAGATTACTGTCAACAGTTGGTTATTAGGAATAACGATTAAAGTATCAACTCGACTTTTGAGAGCATTAATTCCTTCTTCTGCTTGCTTCGTGCGTCTTCTTCCTTCAAAAGTAAAAGGACGAGTTACAACTCCTACCGTCAAACAGCCCATTTCTTTTGCCACTTCCGCAGCGATGGGTGCTGCTCCTGTTCCCGTACCGCCTCCCATTCCTGAAGTGATAAATACCAGGTCAGTATTTTCTAGAGCGTGGGCTATTTCATCCCGTGATTCTTCCGCAGCCTTTTGTCCAATTGCAGGATTTCCTCCAGCCCCCAAACCTCTGGTAATTTTATGTCCGATTTGTAATTTTTGTTCTGCTGCTGCTCTATCCAAAGCCTGAGCATCTGTATTAACTGCCCAAAACTCAATTCCTTCTACTCCACTTGAGATCATGCGGTTAACTGCGTTACAGCCTCCACCGCCTACACCGACGACCTTGATTTTAGCAATGTTACTGGGAATAATTTTATTACCTCTGTTCTCTTCTTTAGGGATGCCTTGACTGCCCATAGTAGTAGGATACTCTATCCCA
Organism: Xenococcaceae cyanobacterium MO_167.B27; assembly: GCA_030065935.1. Taxonomy (GTDB): domain Bacteria; phylum Cyanobacteriota; class Cyanobacteriia; order Cyanobacteriales; family Xenococcaceae; genus JASJCP01. The sequence goes on along the minus strand of JASJCP010000005.1, from coordinate 6,618 downwards.
TTTTGGTGATTGCTATTATTTACAGCTAACGATAGTCTAGGATCATAGCTTAATTGATTTTGGGGTGGTTTGGAAGAGTACTCAAAGGGTTTTTTGAGGGACATGGTGGTATTATAGGGCTTTATTTCTAGGTCATTTATTATAGACATTGATGATGGAAATCATCGTCATCATTATTATCTATTAAACTTCAGACGGCAAAAAAGCTTTAAGTTTTTGTAACGATTGCTCATATAAGTCAATCTTTAGCTGTGATTTTTAAAAAGTTTTACTATTTTTTAAGGATTCTTTGGTTTCTGGAACTCAGGTTCAATTTAACTTATCTAAAGATAAATGAATTTTTATGTGCTATTCCCAAGAAATGTTAACTCTATTAAACTAAACACATAAAAGATTAATTTTTTGTTAAATAATAATGACTTTAATTCGTATTCCTCAAATCTGGTCAGCCTCAGAGAACCAAATCACTGCAGAAACTCTTTATTGGAATCGCCGTCGTTTTATTAAAACCCTTATTGGTGCTGGAATTGGTGCTAGTATTTTACCTCTTGCAGGATGCGACTCCTCTAATTCTGCTGTTGGCAAATCTGCTTCGCAAACAGCTTTAGAAGCTAGCCTAGACTTACCAAAAATCACTAATCTTACTCAAAATCCTGCATTTACCAAGGTACAACGACCGATAACAGAAGAAAAACTAGCAGGACAGTATAATAATTTTTATGAGTATGGGGGAACCAAAAAAATTTGGTTGAATGCTCAAAAGCTTCCTACTGAAAACTGGAAAGTAGAAGTAACAGGACTGGTTAACAACCCTCAGACTTACGATATTGATGAGTTAAAACAAAAATTTCCCCTAGAAGAAAGAGTTTATCGTTTCCGTTGTGTAGAAGCTTGGTCTATGGTGCTACCCTGGATTGGCTTTCCTATGAAAAAATTAATTGAAGCAGTAGAGCCGACTTCTAAGGCTAAGTATGTTCGTTTTACTTCTTTTTATGACCCTGAAATTACTACAGGACCAGGATTCCACATTGGTTCTTTACCTTGGCCCTATCAAGAAGGGTTAAGAATTGAGGAAATGGCAAATGAATTAGCCTTTTTCGCAGTGGGAATTTATGGTCATGATTTACCCAAACAACATGGCGCACCTTTACGCATGGTTATTCCCTGGAAATATGGTTTTAAAGGAGCAAAATCCATCGTTAAGATTGAGTTTCTCGACTCTCAACCAGCAACCTATTGGAATACTATCGATTCTAGAGAGTACGATTTTGAGGCCAATGTCAACCCCAATAAACCCCATCCTCGCTGGTCACAAGCTACAGAGAAGTTTATTAGTAAAGGACCTGGTCTATCTTGGGACATTAAGGAAACTCTAGCCTACAATGGATATGGAGAGTATGTAGGGCATCTATATAGTTAAAATCGCCCAAAAAAACTAATTGATTCTGTCTGAGTACTTAAAAACTGCTGTCAGAATTTTCTCTCCTAAAGTTCATTATCTGCTCATAAAAATTTCATATTTATTTCATGAAGGGGCGAGAGAATATATATTCAGGTAGCCCCAAAAATATAAATTTCTGTAAACTTTTCTTTTAGTTGTTGATCTTGCCCTCGTCTTCAAGGGAACCGGAATAAAATATTAGTATAAAAAATTATTTATCAATGATAATTTTTACCTTAAACTCCAGTACAAGGAGCGTCACAGCAAGATCAGTAGTTCCAGATTGGGAAACTAAGATTAAATTTTAGAAGGACTATGAAACTTATTAGTCCTTAAAATAGTCTCACTATACAACCTACCAACTTAAACGATTAACAACCATGGAAATCAAACAAACTGATCGCCACGAATGGTTCAACCGAGGTAAGATTTTAGCCAGTGTGGGTAAACTCGAATCAGCAATCGCTTGTTACGATAAGGCGATCGCCATAAAGCCCAACTATTATGAGGCTTGGTGCGAAAAGGGAGAAGTACTAGAACAACTGGGCAAGATAGAAGAAGCTGATGCTTGTTTTAATAAAGCTTTAGGGGTATTCTCTAACAGCTTGGAAGAAAGTCTTGAAGATGATGTTCTCTTGGCTATTCCTGCTACAGATGAAGCCAGTAGTTTATATAATAAGGCTTGTTTCCACGCATTACAGAACAATGTTGCTCAAGCTATTGACAATCTTCTAGAAGCAATCCAAATTCAGCCTACTAAGTATTGCTACATGGCATCCCAAGACAGTGATTTCACTCCCATTAGAAGTCATAAAGAATTTAAAAGTCTGAATAGTTTGTTTAACAGAATTCTTGTGCCATAGGGTACATTTTTATTGCTATATAGGTTTTTTATTACTTTTATCTTATGTCAAAACTTGATTCTAGTGACATGAAATTTATATAAAGTTTTTAAGCTATTTTTATCGAATCTGTAAATCTAGCTGTTAAATTAACCCTTAAGTTATTGGTTAGAGATTAATTCTTGACGCAGACGATATATAATAGTGTTGGGTTCTACCTGAGATAAAATCTCAGCGATTACAGTAGAAGCACCAAGAGAACCCCAAGTACAGCCTTGTTCGAGATAAACTTGGGCTACTTTTCCCACGACGTAAGCTCCATAACCAGCGATCGCACCTTGTAAACTGGCGGTGGTACTATAGAGAGTCAAAGCGGAAGGGTTACTAAAAGCATCAGTCAAAGCTACACCACCTTTACCGATACTTAGAATCAGATTACTAGTAACTTCCCCGAGGAGTAAAGCTCCAGAGCTAGCAGCAATTTTGCGCCACAGATTTCCTGCTTCGTGATTAGTAAGAGGTAATCCGTATAACCGAGCCAAACAGCGAATTAGAGCTAAATCTGTTACCAAACCCCCAAGAACATCTAGTAAGGGGATGGGATTAGCTGCAACAGCGAGTGATTTATAGGTAGCATATTTCCAGATGATATGTTGAGCTTCTTTGCCTCGCAATTTTACAGTTTTCTGTGCAATATTGGTTTCCGCTTCTTGAGCTTGTACCAAAGAATTTAAAGCTAGGAGTGATATTCCTTCTCTTTGCAAAATTTTTACTAAAGCTGTTTTCAACTGTTCTAGTTGTGGGGGTGGTGTTTCCCATCCTGTAGCTACAGTTCCATCAGCAGATTCTACCCTAACTTGAATCGGTTGGGGTTTAGCAGACACCATTACAATATCTTCACTGTAAACGATCTTGTCTAAATCTTCTTGGTCATAATTACGATTAAGCAATTGTAGTTGATAATAAATCCTGTCGCGATCGCGCTCTGAATAAAGATCGATTTTATTAAATACTAAAATTAAAGGCTTGTGCTTAATTCGGAGTCCACTCAGAGCTTGATATTCAGTACGGGTAATATCTCCTGCTACAACAAACAAGATTAAATCTGCTGCTTTAGCAACTTCCCGAGCCATTTTAGCTCTGGCTTCTCCTGAAATTTCATCTAAACCAGGAGTATCAATTAATTCGATTTCTACTTCGCTATTGAGAGGATTCCAGCGTACAGATTGGGGAAATTTAGTAACACCGTGAAATGGTCCTGTTTGTAAAATTTTTTGACCTAATAAACCATTAATAATTGAAGATTTGCCACAACTCACTAAGCCAAAAGTAGCAATCCGAATGGCTTTACGGTCTAATTTATTTAGAGCTTCCCTGAGTGCTTGTAAATCTTCTTTTACCGCAGCTTGTAATTTTGCATCTGGGGGATAGTTCCAGTGACGGCGAAAACTAGCGTACCAAGAAATGGCTTGCTGTAAGCTGGCGCGAGAGCGATTGAAATGTTTTTGTTGTTGAGTCACTTGCGGTATTGCTAATGGCTAATGGCTAATGCTTGATTGCTCATTATTACTTATTACTTATTCTTCATCCTTCATTCGGAGTCCCTTACTTAGAGTCTAAAGCTCCTTTGGGATAAGCAATGCGTTTGTGATTAAATTGTTGCCAAACTTGAACAAAGACTTCTGCAATAATGGGTAATTCCTCATAACTTAAACCACTATCACATAGTTGCTGATCTTTCCAGCGAGCCTTAAAAATCTTTTTAATTGTAGCCAAAGCCTGTTCGGGAGTAGCTTCTGTCAGCGATCGCAATGCTGCTTCACAACCATCTGCTAACATCATAATTCCTGCTTCCCTCGATTGAGGAATTGGACCATCATAGCAGAAATCAGATTCTAATACTGGCTCATTGGTTTGTTGTTTAGCTTGGTGATAAAAGTAAGCAATTAACAGTGTTCCTTGATGTTCGGGGATAAAATCGCGAATTGCTTTGGGTAAGCCGTATTTACGAGCCATAACTAATCCTTCTGTCACGTGCTTTTTAATAATTTCCGCACTTTTCCAAGGATCGTTAATTGCGTCATGTTTATTGGGTCCCCCCATCTGATTTTCAATAAAGCCTAGAGGGTCGTGCATTTTTCCAATATCATGATATAAAGTTCCTGCTCTGACTAATTCCACATTACAGTTAAGTTCTCTGGCTGCGGATTCTGCTAAGGAAGCCACAAACATGGTGTGTTGAAATGTTCCTGGTGCTTCTGTAGCTAGTCTTTTGAGTAGAGGTAAGTTGGGATTAGATAATTCTGCTAAACGGATTGGGGTTATGAGATCGAAACATCTTTCTAGGGATGGAGATACTCCGATAGCAACGATACTCCAGGCGACTCCCGATAAACCGAATATAATTGCTCCTGGTAAGATTGCTGACCAAATAGTAACTGCACTAGCACTTAAAATCAGATGGGTAATAAAATAGATTCCTCCTTGAGTTAAGCCGACTATTAACCCTAATCTGGACATAGCTTCGCGAGAACGTAATCTTCCTGCGATCGCTGCTGCGACAATTCCTCCCGCGCTTCCTGCTAATAAATATTCCCAGCTAATAGCTACACCACTGAAACTAACTAAAATTGCTAGTAAGATAATATGACAAACAGCTAGTAGGGGACTGTAAAAGCTACTGATTAACACAGCCACAGCAGAAAGATTGGTGTAAGGGATATTGAAAAGAGTTAAAATCGGTGTGGTCAAACTGAGCAAACACAACAAGAGGTAATCACGACGACGAAGACAGGGATAAATTTTGTGTTGAATCGATAGAAATATCCCAATTATGGAAGTAACCACCACAATAGATAGTCTGATTCCTAACCAGTTAATCTCCCGACGACTTAACCCTAAACCATCAAGTAACACAAAATCTGTTTGAGAAATCGTCTCTCCTTCTGCAACAATTATTTCTCCTTCTTTGACAGATGCAATTACTGGAGCTATCGCCTCTGCTGCTTTTTCGGCAATATTTTTCGTAGCTTCTCGATCTTCTTGCAAATTAGGTTGCAAAATCCCCAATAACAGATTAGTAGCTAAATGGGAAGCAGATGGGGGAATATCAGGATTAAGTTGTACATTAACTGCTTGCTCTAAAATATCTGAGGGAATTCCTGGCGCAATACCTTGAGCTAATATCCTCTGTGTGGCGAGGTTAAGCACATTTTTGGTTTTTTGCCAATCGCGATCGCTAAAATTGAAAAGGGTTTCAACTTCTGTCTCATTGAGAAAGGGAATTGGTTGTTGTCGAAATTTTTTTAAAGTCTGAGCATAGCGGTAACGTATCAGAGTTACCTTAATCATTAGAGATTCCAATTTTTTTGGAGATGTCTCCTGACGATAAGCTTTTAATTGAGTAACTGCCTTGCGCAACGCTACATTAAAGTCAGGAGTATTATTTGCTGGGGAATTAGGTTGGGAGTCGAGAGATTGCTGAGTCAGGGATTCTAGTAAGATTTTGAATTGAGATTCATCACAACAGCGAAGATACTGCTGAGTTTCTAAAGAGAGAATCCCAGTATCTATAAAAGGAAAAGGTTGAACTAGCTTTCTTAACTCGTCAATAGTAGTCAAATAGTTAGACAGTTGTAGTTTAGTCTGATTAGTAATTTCTCGATCTTGCTTCAGTATGGGAATGATGCCTATCTGTACTTCTTTTCTTTTTTCGAGAGTGGTTACTTTGTCTTCAAATTGTGCATCACGGGGAGCTTTGATGGTGACAGGAGAAATCTTACCGACTGTGAGTTGTGGTTGATTGTAGAACCTGTAACCAACAACACTGGTTAAACTGAATATGGCAATAATTAAGATTAAGAGAGAGTGGCGTAATCGAGTTCTTTTAATTCTAGATTTTCGATTCAAATTTCTATTTTGGGTTTTTGAAGGGAACAAATGTCCTTTTCTGCCTCTTTCCCAGAGAAATACATAAATTTGACTAGATTTTTTCCACCAAATCTCAATTTGTTGAGTCAATGAATGTAAGCTCTTCATCATAGGGAAAGACTTGTTAAAACCATAAAATTAATTTACTTGAAACTTAAGCAGAAGTCGTAGTAGATTATGGGGTGTAAGTAGGTAAGCTTAAAGAACGGAGCGGGAATTCCCTCGACCTTCTGGGAGAGGATCGAGCGCGAGGGCAAGGTGTAAGTATACAAAATAGAGATATTCTCAACACCAAATCTTTATATAGCAAGGACTTCAGCCGTTGTATAATACTTGCAAGTACCAGAAATCTAGCTATAAATTGCTGTAAGTTGGTACGAGCAACGCACCTAGACAATTTGGAAT
>JASJCP010000250.1 GCA_030065935.1 Xenococcaceae cyanobacterium MO_167.B27 | reverse complement strand
GAATTTTTGGAGCTAGAAGATTAAAAATGTGGGCGTGCTTTTCAATCTCTTTGGAAAAGATAAAACTTCTATATTGATTAGTTATGCCAATTAAAAATCCTCTGGGTCAAGGTGAGAAAAACTCGAAGGTAGAGACAGAGATTGAGGGTCAGCAACAGACCTGATGGCGCGGTTGAAACCCCAGGAGAACTTACCTTCTAGGCATTCGTAAAGCTCTATCTCCAGTTGTTGTTGGAGGATAGCCAGTTGTTCCTCACTAAGCTTCACTTCATTAGGAAGACCAGAATGAAGGAATTGCTGTGCGCCCTTAGTAGCGATCTCTTTACTAATTCGTTTAATATTTGGTTCATATTCTTCGAGGAGTTGATGGATATTGAGGTTGGGGGGAGTAGGAGAGGAGGGGAGATAGTTATGTGCAGTTCTTCTGTGTTGTGCTGTTTTCTGTTCTATGACAGTGGGATTGGGGGAGGAGGGAGAAATATTCTCTTTTTCCTGGGTTGGTGTTTTGGATTTGACCCATTCATCCACTGTCATAAAAACAGTGCCAGGTCGGTAGTCTTCTAAATTATCTGATTTCTTTCTGAGTCTTCTTCCGTTAAAGACAGGTATTTGATTGTCATTACCAGTGGAATTGGGAGTTAAGGGAGCAATATTTTGTTGTTCGTGAGCTTGTCTTAAGCTAACAAATTCATCCCTGGTCATAAAAACAGTGCCAGGTGGATAGGCACTTTTACCACCTCTTTTTTTTCGGAGTCTTTCTCCATTCAGTACAGGGATGAGAGTCTCAAAAATAGTTGATGGGGGAGTCTCAGGAGCAATATCCTCTTTCTCTTGGGTTGGACTTTTGGATATGACCCATTCATCCACTGTCATAAAAATAGTACCAGGTGGATAGTCTTCTATGTTATTTGATATCTTTCGGAGTTTTTCTCCTTTAAGTACAGGGATGAAACTTTGACGAGTTTGTCGTTCTGGAGGATTGGGATTATCCTCAAAATATCTTCGTCTTCTGGTTCGAGCTTGTTCCATTGATATTGAATTGATTTTGGGTTCTGAGGAGATTAGTAATGAATTGGTGTGGGGATTGGCAACAACATTCGTTAGAACTAGGGTGAATGCTTAGAGAGCATAGTAATTAAGCGTCTGAGTTTGCCTGCTTCCTTGCGAGATTTATAACGGAGGATTGCGGAATCAGTAATTTGTTCTAGGAGTTGTGGATTAGAATGTGCCAAAGTCCAAGCAGCTTCAAGAAAAGTCTCCACTGTAATTTTGTGTTCCTTACAATATCGCGTAAGTTGAATATCAAGTTGTTTGTCAAGGACAATAGCAGAATGGCGGTTAGTTTCGGGATATTGTGCTAATTGAGCTTTCAAATCAAGAAGGGTATTATTATTATAATGTTCGAGGTTTGAGTCTGGTACTGTTTCGGTTAATTGATCGTCGGGTTTAGTAACATTAGATCTGATACGATTTTGTCTAAGTCGATCAAGTAAATTATCTTGTTCAGTCATTTTAATTGTTCCTTAATTTTAGCTACTAAAACGTCAAAAGGATATTCAAGTTCTTTTTTACCTAGTGTTTCTAGAGAAAGCTGTTTATTAATAGCTTGCTTGTATTTTTCAGACTCTCGAATCGAGGGAAAGACCTGATCTTTAACTTCTTCTTTCATGGCTTTTATTGCCAAACGACTTTCCTGAGTTTGATTCAACCCTACCCATTTATCCCTAAAAGGTATAACCGCCATTAATTCTGCTGTTGTAGCTTTCATTTCCTGCATAAAATCTAATAAATCCAGAGTACGAACTAAAGAGCCGTAGCCTTTGATATTCGCTTCTGCGGGAATTACCAAAAAATTAGCTGCTCCTATAACGGTTTTAGCTATCTGACTTCTTTGGGGAGGAGAATCAATCAAACAGAGCTTAAAACTATCAGCTAGGGGTTCAAGGCGACGAGACAACATCATTGCTCCCATCCCGCTATTGCTTAAATACTCGTTGGCATTATCCAGGTGGTCATCGGCAGGAATGAGAAAGAGATTCTGTAATGCTTCTACTGGATAAATTGTGTCCTCAAAGGGGACGGATTTTTTAAGGAATTCCAACAGAGTGGGTTGATTGGGTTGTAATTCTAATCCCAAATAGGTAGTGAGATTGTGTTGAGGGTCAGCATCAATGACTAGCGTGGGATAAGAGAGAGCTAGTTTACGAGCCAAAAATAAGGTGGTGGTGGTTTTGCCCTGTCCCCCCGATAAACTAGCAATGGCAATGGTCAGCATATTGAATTGCCTGTTTTCTACTACTATGATTATAAATTAATTAATTTAAATTAATTAAAAGTATAAAGTAATAAAAAGCTAATTTTATACTTTTGGCTTTTTATTGATAAAACCCAGGTAATGTAGTAATAATGTATGATAGTTTTAGATGGGTTTAATACCATCCATATTAGGTTAGAAATTTTGTCACAGATATCCAGTAATATTTATAGAAAATACAGGTCATCTGTGACAGAGTAAAAGCCATATGCAGCAATAGATTAAGCTGGTTTTGGCTCTCCACATTTTAAAATAGTCTTCCAGTTAATCAGAATCAGAAATAAAATATCTATTTGGATGGTTTTTTATCTAAATGATTGTGAGTTTATGCTACAGATACCATTGGTTTTGACTTGCTGCCCATCGGGCGCGGTCAGCCTTCCTTGTCAGTGGTGTTGTCATATAAGACTGGTCATTCATGATGAAAGTAAGACTACTCCATGATGAATGACTAGTTAATCTCTTCCTTCCTGGTATCTCTATGTTTCCTGTGGGGGTTGTAATTCTAATTCCTGAAATGAAAGTATAAAGTAATAAAAAGCTAATTTTATACTTTTGGCTTTTCATTGATAAACCCCAGGAAAATGTAGTAATAATGTATGATAAATTTAGAATTAGGTTAAACCATCCATATTAGGTTCTAAATTTTGTCACAGATGACTCCTAATATTTATAGAAAATACAAGTCATCTGTGACAGGGTCAAAGCCATATACAGCAATAGATTAAGCTGGTTTTGGCTCTCCATATTTTAAAATGGTCTTCCAGTTAATCAAAATCAGGAATAAGGGAGCGATTTAGATGGTTTTCTATCTAATTGATTGTGGGCTACAAAAAAAACACGACATATCAGGACAGTCTTCGTCAGCCCTTGTTGATGAACCCCAGTCAGACACTTGTATTCAAGACTGTCCTGATATGTCCAGGTTTCCTCTCGGGGTTAATACTACAGGGCGCAGTCGCGGTTTTTGGTAGCGGTTTGATCGAAGCTGGGATAAACCTTCAAGAGAAGATAGATGGTGAAAAGGTAAATGGTAGATAGTCCAAGAATAAGTAGAGAAGGAGTAATTTGCATCTTGTGAATGGGTGTGGAGGAGTATAAGAGATTAGAAAAGCCATGAAAAGTTAATCACCAGCAGTATTGACAAGAAAAAAATTGTGTATATTACCCCTTGTATTTAGCTCATCTTTGGCTCACATAATGAGGATAAAACCAAGAGATTCTTTAAGAGTCACCATAGATAAAAAACTCATAAATTGTGACAAACAAAAGCAATAAGCAAAGAGACAATATTCCCATAAAGAAAACTATTCTGTCGATAAAACTGTAATTAAAATTCAACTTGACTTAATAATAATTATAGGATAAAAAGAGTAATATGACTAGAAAAATTTAAGCTAAATTCTATCTAAATAAGAGCTTATAAAATTATCTAAATAGTCAGCTAAAAAATGTTAATATAATCAAAGGATTTAAAATAATGACCGCTTTCTAACCCTTCATTTAAAGTCAGTATTTCAGCAACTTAATAGCTATAAGTACACCTAATTTTGGTTCTTCTCTCTTATGTTATTAAAAAGTGGTTAATATGTTTTCTGAGAAGAAACATAGAAACCCAGGTGAAAAATAATTTTTTGTAGCTCAATAGAGTATTCAACAGCTAGGTCTAAAAGTATTAAGTATGTATTATACTTTTAGATTGGTTTTACACCACTTATATTGGGTTATAATTTTTGTCACAGATGAACCTAATTTTTCTAAAAAAAACCAGGCTATCTGTGACAAGGTTAAAGCCATATACAGTAATGCTTTAAGCCAGTTTTTGACTACGTAGTTTTAAAACTGTATTTAGGTCACGTGAGATTGAGTGATAACAGAGCGATTTAGGATATTATCTCTTGGTTAATTTTTGGTTGATACTACAGCTTAAAAGGTTGTCACCCTTGGTTGTCACAAGGGTTGTCACTGGGGCTGTCTTTCTCTTTGTTGCTTGAATAGGTGGTAAGGAATAACCTGGATATCTTCAGTGACAGTATTAGCACCGCGACCTTTTTTGTTATGATTTGTTGGAAGTTGATGAAGTTTGTGATGTTGTGAGATTTGCTCAAATCGTTGTTGATAAACTTGATAAATCCACTTTTGATCGGCAGTAGTTAACTTTTTGAGTATGGAAGGACCAATGCGCCATTTTTGTTTATGAGAAATGTGGGGGTTATTATTGTAGTTGATAATACTATCAATTACATAATTGATATGAGCAATGGCATTGGTATTAATTTTGGGTTTGGGTGGTTTGGGTGGTTGTGATTTTGTACGAGTGTTCTTGTTCTCCTGGGAGTATCTAGGTGAAGTAGATTGATTTGATGTGATAGACCCAGTATAATTTGGCTCTGGTTCTGGTGCAGAGGCATGATATCTCTGTGTAAGATTAGCCAAAGTAGTAGCCAGAAGATGAACTGAAGCAGATAAGTGTTGGTTCGTATCTTCAGTCTTATGTTCTATCTCATTGCTACAGTTGTCTTGAGTATCTTTGGTTTCGAGATAATCTAGTAACGAGTCTAAACGTTGGACAAAAGAATGGTCTGGAATCTTAAGATGATCGCATACAGTATGAAATCGATGTACTATAGATTCAGGGATGCTTTTCACTACTGTATCAAAGGTTTTTTTTCTCGTGCATTGGTCGAAGCTAGATATAATCTTAACTAATGGTAAGTTGAGCTTGATGCCCAGTCTGCCGTCGATATTACCAATACCATCACCAATCTGATAATCAAAGTAGTGGCGTTGTGTAGCGATAGAATGTCTTTTGATGGGGTCAGTTTCATTGACGAGAAAGAAGTGACCTTGAATTGCTGCTCGATATTCTAGAACAGGAACAGTAGGAGGACAGAACCAATGGGCAGCGATGGTGGCATAGACAGCACGGAAGATATGGGTATATAAATTATCCTTCCCATCACGAGTGGGAATTAAATGTTGAAAATGACGGTGACAAGCTTTGGCTACAGGCTCAGAATATTTTTGGTTAATCTGTTTGAGGTTAAGTCCATCTGTAGGTAATAGTGAGCGCAGACGGGCGATCGCGTTAAGGACTAACTCTGCCTTCACAAGAGTAGGAATTTCAAACTCATGATCATTTTCTTCATTTCTTCTCTTAGTAGCACCAGTGAAAAGGACTGAATAGGGGGAACAATAAGAAAAGCTCGCTGTTTGTAGTAGTTCACTGCATCTTCGACCAGTAACCGTTGCTAGTCCCGCAGCAATTTCTGACCATTGGTCACTCAAAAGGAGTCCTTGAGCAGTATTGACTACAGCGTCGGGGTCATTAATCAGTTTAGTAGTGCGATGTTGTAATTTCTCCTGCGCCACTTGATTAATGGTAATCCACTGCTCGGTGGTTAATCCTACCACTTCAAGAGCAGGGTGATGGGGGTCAAACATGGCGATCGCATTTCTAATGTCAGTCCAATAATCTTTCTGCTGTCTCGGCTCAATTAAACCGCGATTACTCATAAATTCTTTAATAGAACTATCCCATTGCTGTATAGAGGGGATATCTTGCTCGTCGATAATTTCTTCCAAGCGATCAGCTATTAAATTTCTCAGCCATTTGGTACGACCAAAGGCGATCGCTTCTGCCATTAATTCTGGATTCATCTACTTAGTCTCATTGACTATCTATTTATATTATACTTAATTTTTAAGTATAAGTATAATATAATTCTAGATCGTTTAGGAAGTAAAAAGAGTGGTCTGTTAATCAAACAGGAAGTCATGATGATATGAGGGTTGATAAACTTCCAAGACTGATTCCATTTGAGAAACAAATTCGGCATTTTGCTCTTTTTTGAATTACCCTGAGAGGAAAAATGATTCCTAACCAAGACAAAGCCTTCTCTGATCATGCTGGGTAGTCGAGATACTTCCTCTCGGGCAAGCGATCAGCGATCGAGGAGCAACTCCAAGAGCAATGTTATATAAAATCACCAAATGGGAAGCTACGCAACTGTCATCGACAAAAAATTGAAGCGCAAGTAATTGAACTAATATTTTCCTGTTATGTGGTCGCCTACTGGTATTTATGGCGTAAAAGAAGTGATTTGATATTATCTATCAAAATCCCAAGGTTTGTTGATCAACTGATTTTAATTCATCATCTCGACAGCCTTGGTTAATCTTTAGGCATTAAATCATACTAAATCCGATTTTAAAAAAATACTAACAATCAATTATTTTGAAGCCAATGATAGTTGGTTAAATTACGAATCTCATCTTTCATTTGGATTAATGTACAACAACGTTTAACTAAAATATTTTCTATTTCATCA
>JASJCP010000249.1 GCA_030065935.1 Xenococcaceae cyanobacterium MO_167.B27 | reverse complement strand
ATTCAATGGCTTCACCTGTGCGGAGAGTCGCTTGATAAACTTGGTAGCGGGTTTTGGGTTTCTCTTCGTGATCAAAGAGGATAATGAATTTTCGACCAGCTTGAGCCATTGGCAGCAAGTCAGGATGTATTTTTTCATTATGCTTACTACCCACTCGCGCTCCCCATATTCCCGGGGCTGCGATCGCGACAAACCCCATAGAGAGTAAGCAAGCTGCTTTTTTCTCCCCTTCAGTGATGATAATGGGGATTTCTGGATGTTGCTTTACCCATTCCCAGAAGCATAGGACTAATAAACGATCTATTAATCGTAATGCCAGGGGAGAATTATAACGCTTGATGTTATGGCGATGTGCTACCTTATCCCAAATGTCAGAACCAACATCAAAATAGAGGAGGCGGTTAGCTACTCTGGGGGGAGATTCGTATTTGATGTGTTTTTTCTTTTTGCCACAAATACGAGGATTATTAGGCTTGAATCTCCCCCAGAGCATCGGTAGCCAATTATTATGGGGGTCTAATCCCGAGACGAACCAACCCCCAGATTCTAGTGGAGCAAACCTCTTTAACCAGTAAGAGCGCAGACGACCATCATTACGGCGTTCCTTGAGGCCTAAACCGTAGAAAAGATACTCATAGATCATGAAACCTATGAGTGAAATAACGTTAAGACTTATTAATTCGTCATCAACACAACTGTTTTTCCACTCTTGTCGGTGACGGGGTGAAATTCGGCTAAATCTGTATCTTGGTTTACCTTGATTAGTCTGACTTGATTTTACTTGCCCTGCATCCATGATTTCCTAGTTGTGGATAGCAGACAAACGCAGTAAAATTTCTGTAAGGACGGATTCCCATCCATCAGAAATTTGCTCAGTTCAGTGAACTATGTCTTCCAAACAATAACTACACTGCTCTGAGAACTAGGACTTAGTGCGTTCGTCCTTCTTATTTAACTATTGATAATAATAACTCCAAAACCCTATCTACCCAACTATCCAGATCGGTGGTTAAGGCTCTAATTTTTTATTGGTTTTTAGAGTAATAATATTCTTGGATCTAGCTATAAAAACTTTGTGAGCATTGAAATACAACTATCTGACTAGACTGAAAATCAGAAAAATTTAGTGGGATTTTCAACTATTGATGTAATAATTCTTCATAATGAGAGGATGTTATCGGGTCGGTAGCCCAGGATTTTAAAATCTTTTTCGTCTCTGGAGCGGAGGCTAATCGTTCCCCAGTTTCACAGTTCAAAAAACCATCACGAAAACTAGCTGTGAACTTCCAAAATTGAGATTTTCTGACGCTACTGGGACAATTTTTGACTTTTAAATAATTTATAGAAGCTAAAATTTGTTCTTCACTATAGTTTTGCCAATAGTTAAACTGCATTTTCAAGGTAACTATTTCTTTCGAGCGTTCCGCAATGATTCCTTGAATATATATCCAATTATCGTGCTTGATCCACTCAGGAAATTGGAGATGGACAGAGCGAAGGTCAAATCGGTAATAAGGTGGCTCTTGTGTTCCAATTACCCAAGTAAGATACTTTAGCTTTGTTTCACCTTTGGATTCTGACATGGGATAACCTGCAATTTTGGGGAACTTTTGTCTAACCTGTTTAGAGGTTTCTGCGGGGAAAATTCCATAATCAGTTAGTAAAGAGCCATATTTAGGATTGGATTCGCTAGGCAAGTAAATACCTTCTACTCCCCCAATACTCTGGAAAGCAATTTTCTCTACCATGTTTTAAGTCAGACGGAAGTTGATTCAACACTTTTTATACTACTTTTAACTTGATTACTTTCTTTGCTCTGGGGGAACAATCCAGAAAGTACATTTAGGATTGAGTACTTTCTGACATTTGATAAGACGATCCAAATTCCACTCCATAAGTTCTCGCCCCGAAAGTTTAACAGAACGAGGATAGAGATATTCAGAAAATCTCATCCCAATTGTCATAGCGAGCATCCCCCACAGAATCAAAAGCACCAAAGGACTAACCCAGTCAGTCAATCTCACCCAAATACTGTTAACTTGAAGCTTTTGAATTCGCCCGTGAGAACGATCTATCTGTGCTACCGCCTTGTCTAACCCATTCATGGTTGTACCAGTGCGCAAAACACAAAACCTTCAAAATTTCGTGTAGGGTCTGTCTATCCTCTTCTATCTGAGCATATAGACTCTGGATTTCATTCTTTAATCGTCTAACTTCATCTAGTGCATCAGACGCTTGTGCTAGGGTTTCACCATTAGCTTCCGCAATTGCACTCGTTGCAGCCGAACCAGCATCTTTAATATCAGCTACACATTTATTACTCACTTTTTCTATCTTCTGAGCTATAGTCAATGCTTGTTGCTGTTGTGTCTCTTGAATTAGTGTTATGGCGTTATAGATTTCTTCTAGACTTTTAGCATTAGACTCCTTCCAGTCAGCTAAAAGTTTAGACAATTCAGCAGGAGCAGCTTCTAAAAACACCCGCATCTGTCCCGTCAAAGCTAAGATTAAAAACATCGGATCATCTGCTTCCAGACCACTCACATTGATAATCTCATAAACCTTAGCTCTTACTTCAGGAGATTCTGACGACAGACAAGCATCCAAAACCTCACTCGCTTTTCCATTCAATCTACTCATCCGACCATACTCCTGCACTATCAAAAGCAGTGTCATCCGCCTTCAAAAAACTGACTACTCGTTGTCTTCCAAAAACCCCAAATTCTTTAGATTCAGTAGCTTCATCAAACTTGAATCGTTTTTGATTAATTAAATATCTTTCTTTATAACCAAGTTTAGGAAAATCTATTACGATTACTTTATACTTTTTGCTTAACTTCTGTACCTCGGAATCTTCTTCTACCTGCTCCCATTCATCGCAAAGACCTAAGTTTCTTACCAAGATATGGGGCATTTTGTTTTCATAGCAGTTGAGAGAAGAAATAAATAGCTTGATACTGTCATACTCCCCATTACAGACAAACCATTTACAAAAACTTACTCCATACTCACTGCTTAGAGAGAGTAACTGATTTCTATCGATCCAAGCCTTCATTGCTCGATGAACTTGAGAAGGAAGACTAACAATTACTGGTTTTTCTATAGCCATCTCAAAGATTCTATCTGCCAAATGTGCTTGTTTTTCATCCTCAGTTAAAACAGCATACTGACATATCTCTTTATAGACTCCAGCAACATCAGGATTAGACCTATCTGTTTCTACTGCGCTCATTGGCAAATCTCTATCTAAACAATACTGAATCATTGTCCGAGCTACAAAAGACTTACCTACTCCCCCCTTCTCTCCATCTATCAAATGAATTGTTGCCATTTTTTGTTATCTACAATTGATTAAAGTCACTGGATAAATCCTCTGTAGAGCCTGATATTTTTTTTTTCTAGTCTTGGTAGATGTTCTAGACTTAGACCGAGAAATAACTGACTCTTCTTTAGTATCACTAAATGGCGATTCTTTAACAGTATCTGATTGAACTTTATTCAAATCTTTATCTTCTTTTTTTTTTGAATTCTTTACATCTTTTGACACATCTTTATCTGATTGTGATTTAGATGAGCTTTTATCTTGCTCTTCTTTTACATTCGATTTACTTGTTTTACTTTGTGTATCCTTACTTCTTTTTCTCCTTGATGCCGACTCTTTAGTAATATCCGTTAAATATTGTTTGAGAGTTGAAGCAGAGATTAATATTCCTTGTTCTTCTAGTATCCCTGACAAGTCTTGATAACTATATCCTTTCTTCAAAGCACTCTTGATTTTATCCCTAAGAAAATAAATACTTTCTCTTAGGGTAAGTTCTTCTTTGGGTTTTTCTTTTAACTGACCTAACTTATCTAGAGTGGTTTTTAGTAGATCGATATGAATCTTCTGATTAGCTTTAGTTTTGACCATTGTTGATTCTCACATTTTTGGATTTTCTAGACCCACATCATAATTAACAGTAAAATATATGTCACCAGTAAAAACTTTAATAATCTTTACTTCAATCTAATCTAAGTCTCTCTTTGTTAGTACGATAATTATATATTATCTATTTATATAGATAACCTGAAGTGTAAGACTGTCTTAATATCTTAGATTTATATCTCAACAAGATGGAAAACTGTTTTCTTTTTCCCAGTAGCGTTCTCTTTGAGTTAAGGGAAGAGACGAATAGGATTGTTACTTACTCCACAATTTTTGCCTACCGGCACCGCTACGCTAAAATTATGAGTGAGCCAAAGGGGTCAAACCCCTCTGGACACCCCGATTCAAGGGTGGGGAGTAAAATAAGAAGAATAAAAATCTACTGGGAAAAAGAATATGCTCCATGCCCTCGTACGGACACTAGCACTCACTTCTGCGGTGGCAACATTACCCTAAAAGCCGTCTCGTTTTTCAATATTTTAGCGAGATGCTCTTACCCTAGCTCTTTCACGATAAAGTATTGGCAATACGTTTTGGAATTAGCAGAGTAGTTGGCAAGAAAATAGATGAAAAATCTATTTTCCAAGTGGGAAAGTTAAAAATTTCGGTTATCCCCCAGAGTCGCTTACTACGGACAAAACAGGTAGGATAAGATAATATTCTCTTACCTGAGAACTCACCAAATATCAATTCAGAAATTATTTTCCCGTCGTTAAATTATCCAGCCCGATTTTTGGCGTTAAGTTCAGTCCAACCTGAGTTCGACGATTTAAGCAAGATTCATTCCATCTATGACGACCCGACGGGTCGTCTCTTCTTCTTGTTCTTATGATGGATTTGAGAGAGAAAAAAATTTAATAGCTTAAGAGATGAAAGAGAGGAGAAAATAACATATAGCTGCTGCTGGGAAAAGAAAAATTCTATTTTTCGCTTTTGGAGGTTTCTATGAAAGGGACTACAACCAAAAACTCTTACATTGATCAAGATATATTTATCGGAATTGATGTTCATAAAAAGACCTATTACGTCGTAGCCAGAGTCAACCAAGAAATTGTCAAAAAATGGACTGCTCCCGCATCTCCTCAAAAATTAGGGGAGCAACTCCTAAAATACTTTGGGTCAGGTAGAATACATACTGCCTACTTTCGCAGGGTTTTCAGGGTTCGCGCTCCATCGGAAGCTAGTGAGCCTGGGCATAGATAATATAGTGGTTCATGCAGCAGGCATAGAAGTAGCAGTTAACAATCGGGTGAAGACAGCCTTTGCGAGATGCTACCAAACTAGCGACAATGTTAGAAGCCAAACGGTTGAAAGGAATTCACATTCCGAGTGAGCAAGAGGAAAATCAGCGTCTGTTAACTCGTACTAGAGAACAATTAGTCAAAGACCGAACCGCGGTTAAAAATAAAATCCGCATGAAATTTCACCAACGAGGATTGATCGATTATGATGAAAACCACACAATGACTCATAAATTGGTGAAAGAGATTCTAAGTCGAACTACATCGAGGGAGTTAATTGTGGTGATCCAAGCCTATTGGCAGATATGGAAAAGTCTAGATCAAGAGATTCGTAACATTGAACAAGAGCTAAAAAAGCAAGCTCAAACTGACCCGAATGAAGCAACTTATCGTTCAGCACCAGGAATAGGAACTATCTCAGCGAGAATCTTATCCAACGAATTAGGTTCTATGAGTCAATTTAACAATGAGCGACAATTATTTTCTTATACAGGTTTGACTCCCTGTGAGTATTCGAGTGGGGAATCGATTCACCGAGGGCATATTAGTAAACAAGGTAATAGTCGTTTAAGGGCGATTTTAGTAGAGGCAGCCTGGCGAGCGATTAAAAAAGCTCCAGCGTTAGAAGAGTTCTTTAATCGACTCTATCCCCGAACTGGAAAAACCAGAGCCATCATTGCCGTAGCTCGGAAATTAATTGGTAGAATTCGAGCTGCTTTTAACAAGAAAGAATTTTATCAGATAGGATTTTCAAGTAAGAATGCTTATGCAACTGGAATAGTTTAGTCTCTAGACACTTGTAGAAAACAAACCCAAATTTTTAGCTCAGTTAAAAGAAGTATCGACCAGTTGTGCGATCGCTGTGACCACGTTTGTTTTTCGGTGAGCATTTTTTGACCACGTCTTCTTGAGTGTGGCACAGCATCTATTACAACGAACAAAGAAAGTGTGGCATCGTTACGACGATGACATCTTTTGACTGATTGTCGAAGTAGTCTCGGGAAGCGAGCTGATCTAAGTAATTGAACTAATATTTTTCTGTCATGCGATCGCCTACTTTGTACTTACCCCTTGACAAATCCACATGACTGAAAAACAACGTGAAGAGACGACCCGTCGGGTCGTCTCTTCTTGGGCAGAGATAGCGAACCGAGCTTTAGAGAAAGCACAAGTTAATGAGAAGATAGACCACCGAAGTAATGAAGCACAGGGTATAAATCGAATACCCCAAATCCACCTGGGTGCTAATGTCAACGCGATGATGAAGCGGGGAATAGCTACAGAGAAGGGTGATAGCGGGACTTAAACAATTTAGACGTTCAAAATAAGATATAATGCTTTTAATGATTGACTTTAGCATTACTATATATAGCGATCGCCATTAATGAAAGAAACCACTCCCGCAGCAATGCCTCCTTGTTTTGATAGATG
>JASJCP010000067.1 GCA_030065935.1 Xenococcaceae cyanobacterium MO_167.B27 | reverse complement strand
CACCACTATGTTCACATGAGCAACAGTCGAAAAGACTAAGATTTTCGGAAGCTGGATACACGGAAACGGGTACGTCCAGATTTCACAGAGAGGGGCGAGAGATAATACTCTCCCTCGACTCTACCGAACCCATGCTCACAAGGGTCAACTCCTACTGCTAAATCAGTACGACGACTATTAAATGCGGTTCTAACTCTTGCTGCACTGGTAAAAACTTGAGAATTCGGTAATAAAACCGTTTCTCCGTCATAGGTACAAATGTTGGTAGTACGAATATCAATTCTTTCTACTGTCCCTTCAAAATCACCTACAATAATTTGGTCATTAATTCTAAAAGGTTGCTGAATTAGGATGAGGATTCCTGATAAGAAGTTATCGAACTTTTAAATTTTTTAAGTCTTGTTTGATTCAGACTAAGAGTAGCTTAACTAAATTTTTGTACAGCGTAAATCTATCTTTGGTACATAAAAAAATCTCAATCTAAATCAGAATATCTATCAAAAGATATACTTAAGCTAAGTAGGTAGAGACAATTTAAGTAGGCTCTACTTAGGATGCTCTGACTCTAAATGAGGAAGATTGATAGCCACATTAGCCATACTCACGGAGATATACTTTCTTAGAAAGATGAAACTGATAGTTAGATTCTTGATATCTTTAGGGAAGGATAATTCTTAAACTAAACTTAAAATTATCTGTTCCCCAGCCTCGCCCAGGGAGTTCCTATTAAAATCATGAATAAGATTCGCGTTGTTTTAATTGAAGATCACGATTTAAGTCGTGTCGGCTTATGTGCAGCCCTCAAAAGATATTCTGATATTGACATTGTTGGTGATGCTACTAATGGTAGAGAAGGGCTACAAAAAATCAAAACTTATCAACCAGATGTGGCACTAATAGATATTGGTTTACCCGATATAGATGGAATTGAAGTTACCAAGAAGTTAAAAGAATATCAATCTCAAAATCAAGACTTTTCCACCAGAATATTAATGTTGACAATGCACAATAGTGAAGACTCTGTGATGGCTGCTTTTGCTGCTGGTGCAGACTCTTATAGTCTCAAAGATGTCAGTATGGATAATTTAGTAGAAGCCATCCGCAATACTAATGAAGGAAACTCTTGGATCGATCCAGCGATCGCTCGTATTGTACTAAAACAAGCCAAAAATAGCCAATCTACTAGACGCGCCCATCAACCAGTAGCAACCACAGATTCATCTGATACTCAATTAATCAACTCAGTAGCAGAAGAATATCAGCAAATCATTGAAACCTATCCTCTAACAGATAGAGAACTAGAAGTATTAGAACTAATTGTAGCTGGATGCAGTAATGCGGAAATCTCCAAGAAACTCTATATTTCCATAGGGACAGTAAAAACCCACGTATGTCATATTCTCGATAAACTATGTGCCAATGATCGCACTCAAGCAGCAGTAAGAGCGTTACGGGCTGGATTAGTTAATTGACTCTTGTTTTGGTAAAAATTAATTATTACAGAACAATTATTATTGTTATCTTGCTTCATAGCAACCTATGATCTAGGTAGAGCCTAAATCATTAAGCATTTATCAATTCATGAGTAAATTGAGCATACCATAGACTAAATTCTATGAATTTGCCAGTAAAAATTCGTCAGTTAGATGTTACCAAGATAAATGTTCAATGTTAGAAACTCGTTGATCTTAATCATTGCCTACCATGAGAAGTAATAATTCTGCCCCTACACAACTTATCTTTTATCTTGCTGGGGGATTTTTTATTTTCATAATACTAGGTTTCCTCAAACCCTTTGTTATTGTCAATGCTGGAGAAAGAGGGGTAGTGATGAGGTTTGGCAAAGTCCAAGAGGTAGTTTTTGATGAAGGATTACATCCTGTTGTTCCTCTAGTAACTAAAGTTAAAACACTTAGTGTCAGGGTTCAAAAAAATGATATCAACGCGGAAGCTTCATCCAGAGATTTACAAGACATTAAAATGGATATTGCCGTAAACTGGCACATCGAACCCACTCAAGTTAATAGAATTTTTCAACGAGTAGGAGATGAAGAGCAAATTGTTTTTCGGATTATTAACCCTGCTGTATCAGAAGTAGTGAAAGCTGCTACCGCCAAAAAAACTGCTGAAGAAATTATCACCAAACGCACCGAACTAAAACAAGAAATTGATAATCAACTGAATGAAAGATTGGCTAGTTATGGAGTTGCTGTCGATGGTGTTTCTTTAGTAAATATCTCCTTCTCTCCTGAATTTGCCAAAGCAATTGAAGCCAAACAAATCGCGGAACAAGAAGCAAAAAGAGCGGAGTTTGAAGCTTTAAAAGCCGAAAAACAAGCCTTAGCAGAAGTCAATCGAGCCAAAGGACAAGCAGAAGCACAACGCTTACAAAGACAAACTTTAACCGTAGAATTATTACAAAAGCAAGCGATTGAAAAATGGGATGGTAAATTTCCTTTAGTATTAGGAGGAGAAGGCGCACTACCTTTTATTAATATTGATTCTGAAGAGTTAGGTAAATAATTACAAATAGTTTCAACATTCTATTGTGTTGGGTTTCGTCCCTCTTATACCCGAAAGGTGCGCTCTGTGGGGAAACCACCTTTGTCCTCACTTTCGCGCTACCCAACCTACAAGAAAGCTACAGAAATTGTAGGGGCGAATGGAAATTAACCCCTACAGAAAATCAAAGATAAATCGCAGATGATTTAGCTACTAGCTTTCTTGCCAAAGTAGTCGTTTAACGCTTCAGCAATAATTTGATTCATCGGTCTTCCCTCTTGCTGGGATGCTTCTTTAAGACGAGGGAATATATCGTCTGGGACACTGACGCGCTTTTGATTTTTGCGGAATTTCTTGGGTTTAGTAGTGGTTTCTTCCATATAGCTACCTAATTTGTAATTGGCAGAAAATTGACGAATTGCATCAAAGCCGACACGGTGGCAAAAGATTCCAAAACTTTCTCCTGATTGGCGATCGCGCTTAAAGAAAACCAAGATCGGCTCTAAGAAGGCTTCTAAGTCTTGGATAGGCATTTTTTGTTCGTAGGGTTGAGCTAGTAGGGTTTGATCGGGTGTTCCCCCCAACCACACTTGATATTTCTCAGGCGCACTACCAACAAAGCCTAATTCTGCCATATAGGGACGGGCGCAACCATTAGGACAGCCAGTCATCCGAATGACAAAATGCTCTTTTGCCATTTCCAGTTTAGTCAATAATGTACGAATGCGATCGCTTATTCCTGGTAAAGCTCTTTCTGACTCGGTAATAGCTAACCCACAAGTAGGTAAAGCAGGACAAGCCATAGAATAGCGAGTTAGGGGGTCAATAGCTGAGGGATTGGTTTCTATTCCCCTTTGAACCAAGATATTTTCGATAGTTTCTTTGGTTTCTGGCTCAATCTCATACAAAATAATGTTGTGATTTGCCGTTAACCGCATTGGAATCTGAAACTGCTCGATAATTTCCCGTAAGGCGGTTTTGAGTTGAAATGCTCCTTGGTCTTTAACCCTGCCATTTTCTACAGATAATCCGAAGAATAGCTTACCGTCTCCTTGTTCGTGCCAACCAAGAAAATCTTGATATTTCCAGGGGGGTAAGGAGCGATAGGGGGCGATCGTTTTACCAAAATACTCTTCAACTTTGGCTTTAAATTTGGCTACGCCCCAATCATTAATTAGGTATTTCATCCGAGCGTGACGACGTTGAGCGCGATCGCCATAATCTCGTTGAGTTGCCACAATGGCTTTGAGCAATTCATAAATATCTTCTTTTGCCACAAAACCAATCTCGTCGGACATCCTAGCAAAAGTTTCTTCTTTATTGTGGGTGCGTCCTAAACCTCCACCAGCCAGAACATTAAACCCTTCTAATTCTCCATCAGAGTTGGTAATAACTACTAAACTCACATCATGGGTATAGACATCTATGGAGTTATCTCCAGGAACAGTTACACAGATTTTAAACTTACGGGGCATATAATGAGTACCGTAAATCGGTTCTTCTGTATCATGGAAAATTGTTCCTGTGCCATTGCGTTGTCTAGCAGCTTTAACTTCTTCTGCTTCTTCCGCGCTGATGACTTTTTCTCCATCGAGCCAGATTTCGTAATATGCTCCTGTTTGGGGAGTGAGTAAGTCTGCTACTTTATTGGCATATTCCCAAGCATACTGATATTCTGGCTGGTTTTTGTAGGGTGCTGGGGGTGCCATTACATTGCGGTTTAAGTCTCCGCAAGCTCCCAGGGTTGAACCCATATTGCGAACAATATCTGAAATTACAGTTTTGAGATTTTTTTTGAGGATACCGTGAACTTGGAAACCCTGACGGGTAGTTACTCTCAAAGTGTGATTCCCGTACTCTTCGGAAAGACGATCCAAAGTTAAATACAATTCGGCTGGGATAAAGCCCCCAGGGGAGCGAGTCCGCAACATCATTTGATAGTCTTTTTCCTGACCCTTAACTCGATTATCTCGATTATCTTGTTGGTAAGAGCCATGAAACTTGAGGATTTGAATTGCCTCTTCAGTAAAATGAGTCGTGTCTTGTAGCAATTCTGTAGCTAGGGGTTCACGCAAAAAATTACTACGTTCTTTGATTCCTTCTAATTTTGACAGTTTTTTGTCAGGAGAAATCGGAGTTTGTACCATTATTCCTGCTTGCTATATTTCAAAGTGGATGCGAATTTTTCTCGCAAGATGAAAGAATGCTTTAAGATTGCTTAATTCTCAGTTCGTGCTTATTCTTTATCTTAACGTTATAGGCGATCGCATTTATGTAAGATTATTATCATCTCATCATTTTGTAATATAGAACACAAAATTTTAGCTTAACCCATTAAAAATAATTTTATTGAGACAAACAACTCCACATTTAGACAAAAATCTTAATTTTAAGGAAACAAGACTCTTTCTTCGCTACTCTTATTCTATTGCTACTAAATTTGGTGTGAGGCTAAATATTTAATGAGAGTTTTATTAATGTATCCTCGATTTCCTCAGAGCTTTTGGTCTTTTGAAAAAACTCTAGCTCTAGTAGATTGCAAAGCCTTATTACCGCCTTTAGGATTAATCACAGTAGCAGCAATTTTTCCTCAAGAATGGGAATATCAGCTAGTAGATCGCAATATTCAGCAAGTAACTGAGGAACAATGGGACTGGGCAGAATTGGTAGTTTTATCAGGAATGATTGTCCAAAAAGACGATTTACTGACAGGAATTAAAGAAGCTAAAGCCAGAGGTAAAGCCGTTGCTGTAGGAGGTCCTTATGCTACCTCTCTACCTGATGAAGTAGAGGAAGTTGGAGCAGACTACTTGATTTTAAATGAAGGGGAAATAACTATTCCTCTTTTTGTCGAAGCGATTTCTAGAGGGGAAACTAAAGGTAAATTTAGCAGCGAAGAAAAAGCAGATGTCACCCACACCCCAACTCCTCGCTACGATCTATTAGATTTTGAAGCCTATGACAATATGTCAGTACAGTTTTCCCGTGGCTGTCCATTTCAGTGTGAATTCTGTGACATTATCATCCTCTATGGGCGTAAATCTCGCACCAAAAGCCCACAACAACTCATCGCAGAATTAGACTATCTCTATACTCTTGGCTGGCGTAAGGGAGTCTTTATTGTAGATGACAACTTCATCGGCAATAAACGCAATGTTAAGTTACTCCTGAAAGAATTAAAAATTTGGATGGGAGAAAGAAACTATCCTTTCACTTTCGACACAGAAGCATCAGTAGATTTGGCAAAAGACCCAGAATTAATCCAATTAATGGTAGATGCTGGCTTTAAAAAAGTATTTCTCGGTATAGAAACACCAGACGAAGCTAGTCTCACTTTCACTCAAAAATTCCAAAATACCCGCGACCCCCTAAGTGAGTCTGTGGATAAAATTACTGAAGCAGGTTTACAAGTCATGGCTGGCTTTATAATTGGTTTTGATGGAGAAAAACCAGGAGCAGGCGATCGCATTGTCCGCTTTGTAGAAGAAACAGGCATTCCTATGGCAATGTTTAGTATGCTACAAGCTCTACCCAATACTGCTTTGTGGCATCGTTTAGAAAAAGAAGCCAGACTATTAAACCAAGGAGGTAATATTAATCAAACAACCCTGATGAATTTTGTTCCCACTCGCCCCATCGAAGACATTGCAAGGGAATATATCGATGGTTTTTGCCGACTTTACGACCCCGAAACCTATTTAGATCGAGTATTTCGCTACTTTATGAAATTAGGAATTCCCAAATATTCTCGGAAACGTAAAATTGATTCTAAGTCGATTTTCGCCCTACTCACGATCTGCTGGCGACAGGGTGTAGTTCGTTCCACTCGCTGGAAATTCTGGCCTAATTTAATCCAGGTTATTAGGCGTAGTCCTCGACTTGTTACGTCTTATTTTATTGTTTGTGCCAATCTGGAACACTTTATCGAATATCGTCAAATAGTTAGAGATAAAATTAACGCTCAACTCGCTGCTTATCTCGCAACCAGTCAGGAGAAAACAAAATATACAGTTTCTAGATAGCTATTAAGTAGGGTGGGCGATGCCCCGCCCTACTATTATGCTCTCAACAAATAAAATCGAAAGTAAGCAAAAATGTAAACGAAATCAACTAGAATTACTATTCCTTTAGTAAAAGGGGATTTCAGTAAATTGATCACTAAAGGGTTCGCTCCCAATACTAGTAACAACTCTAAGGCAGCTACCCATTTACCATAGTGATTCACATCCCAATAAGAAAAAGGACTAATAAAACGATAATCACTAAAAGGAAAAAAATGGCGGTGAGCATCATCATTATGGACTGGTAAATCCAACAAACAATGACCAATCATACTTAAACAAAGAATCGCCCCTGGTTTCCAATCAAGATAAATAAAAATCCCTAACCCTATCAATGCTAGAGGAATAGAATGGGATGCAGCGATAATATTTTGCCACCCTGGTTGATAGTAAGCTTCTGTCCAGATTTTTGACTCTGGCAATTTATAGATAAATTTAGCAACAAAATAGAAGATAAAAATAGGAACATCAGGCAAAATTGCACCAATGGTAATAGCAATATTTTCTTTAGGGGCAATAGTTTTCCCTAAGAAAGCTAAATTCAGGATGTAGTGGCTAGGAGTATTCATCAATTATCAATTACCAGTTATCAGTTATCATTTTCTTCTAATTGAAAGATAATGGCTACAAAGATGTCTTACTCTAACTCATCAATGCTAAACAACTGATAAATGATGAAGGATGAGGAATCAAGGATGAGCAGGGAATAAGTAATAATCAACCACCAGTCCCCCCAGTATCCCACTCGCGAAGCGACGAGTTGGGTCTTTTTCCCTCTCCCCCCTCTCCCTATTGCCTATTCCCCATTCCCTCAACTATCTAATAAATACTTAATTAAATGATCCGATGAATTTTACGGGAATTAGGTTCAAGGTAAATCCATCCTAAATCCTGAAGACGGTGCATTAAATTCGAGATGGTAACTCCCAACTCGTCTTTCATTTGATAAAGATGTTTCCATTTAGTTAAATCTTTACCCTGTCTGAGTTCAGTTAAAATATGTTGAGGCATTAAGAGACATCCTGCAAAATACTGAGCTTGCCACTCAATACCGTCAATATCGTCTGCACTACGACATAACAAAGGCTTGATATTGACTTTAACTCCTTTGTTTTGTAAGCGAATGTTTCTTTCTACTTCTTTGGTGTTAATATGTAATACCCAATGTCCGATCTCATGGGCGATAGTCGATTCTCCAAAGCCACCCCGAAGTTGGGGTATATCTTCATTAATCTCAATAAGTTTTTCTAGGGGTAAAATTCTCGCTGCGATTTGTCCCTGTTCATCATCGGGAATAGAATCCCAAACTATATCTAAATCTAAAAATTCTGCTACTCTGCTGGCATCTAAGGGCCATCGAGGAACATAGTTGGGCTTTGTCTGCATTTGTAGTAATACGTTTAAAGCACAAGACTCTATTTCTAGTTTAGAAAGAAACCGAAAAGGGTGAAAAACATTCACAGTTTTAGTAAGAGAAGTATTACTGTTTATTTTAGTTCTTCTGACTTAATTGCTTCCTGTAAAACTTTCTCAGCAAATTCAGGATTTTCTCGCATCCGTCTAAATAGAGTTGGCATACTCTTGTAGTGTTTTTTGAGTAAGTCTTCTTCTTGATGAGGAATTCTCCCTGCTAAAAATATCAGTTCTTCTTGATCTAAGTCAAGATTACGAGCTAAACCACGAATCACCTCTTCTTTGGGAGCATAGTCAGCCCGATTATTTTCGAGTTTCGATAAATAAGTAAAGTCTAGTCCTAAAATTTTAGCTAAATCTCTTTGAGAATAGCCTTTAGCTTTTCTTGCTTGACGAATTAGTTTACCAAAGTCTTCTGCCACTTTCTTAATCCTCTAGATAATTATGATGGTTAAATATAAATTGAAGTTTCAATCTATTGATTAATAATATTTTAGTTTGAACAAACCATCAACTTAATTGTATATCAAACAGCAGAGAAAAACTAAACCTTGTCTAATTCGAGAAGTGGAGTTTTTAAAGCAGAAGTCAAAAGTCGTGATATCGTGATGTCTATTTTTCAAACACCATAAAATGCTGTTGGGGTAAAAAATTTCCAGTCTTATTCCAGGTTAAACCCACTGCTTGCATTTCTTTTTTGACTTGTCTTTGGGTCATTTTATGTAAAGGTTTGATGAAGATAATGGGATTTTCTTTACGGTATTCTACTAAAACTACTCTTCCCCCAGGTTTTAAAGCTGTGACTAAACCTTCCATCATCTCTCGGGGATATTCAAATTCGTGATAAGCATCAACCATAAGGGCTAGATCGATACTGTTAGGAGGTAAATTAGGATTGTCAACTTTTCCTAATACTGTCTCGACGTTGGTCACTTGGTTTTCGGTTTTTAAAAACTCTACAACATCTAACATTTCAGGTTGAATGTCAATGGCTAAAACTTTTCCTTGAGGTACTAAAGGTGCAATCCGAAAGGCAAAGTATCCTGTACCTGTACCCAAATCTGCTACTGTGTCTGTGGGTTTTAAATCTAAAGCTTCTACTACCCCTTGGGGTCTTTCTTCTTTGACTCTACTAGGTCTTTCCAGCCACATCATAGCTTGGTGTCCCATAACTTGAGCAATTTCTCTTCCCATATAAAATTTGCCTATTCCATCTGGATTGTGAATGGCTTTTTCTCTGTAGTAGGAATTCAGATTATTTTCTGATACTAAAGCTTGAGCATTGTCACCAAAATTAGTAATGACTAAGAATGATAAAAAAAACGTTATGGCTAGAATTTTTATTGAGTGTTTCATAGTAAACAAATATTTACTGTTTATAAATAGTTTATTAAGTATCATAGCTCATGCTAGTTATTAAATGTATATTTAAGGGTGAATTTAGAAGTTGATACCCCTCTTCAAATTTAGCCATTCTAGCAGTTAGTTGTTGATTACTGAATCGAGAATTTTAAAACCTCAAAGTTGTGCGGATTGTTCCTATAACTAAATCTTTATTATCACTGTTATTATCTGGTGCAGTAATCCAAATTACTCCAGGGGTGAGACTCAGATAATCTGTAATTTTATATTGATAAAAGGCTTCGACGTGCAAGGATGTATCTTCATCTTCTGGAAGATTATCAATACTGGATTCTGTTACCCAAGGTTCCATCCCTACAATGATTCCTCCTAGATTACCTTCTTTTCCTAAATCTGGTAGAGCTAGAGTCAACGCCCAATTCCAAATGTCTTGAGTACCTCGGTCGATTTGTGCATCTAAAGTAGAGAGTGTGGTTACTTTGGATAATGCACCCCAACCGCCCATCACAATGCGATCGCTTATCTGCCAAGATACTTCTACTCCATAGGAATTATTAACTGTGGGGACGGCTTCTGTAAAATTGTCTGCTGTAAAGGTTCTTAAATTAGCTAAATTGCTTCCTGTTTCTGTATCACTTTGGTTATAACCATGAACATAAGTTAAAGCCAGATTTAAACTATCACTGGGAGTAAATGCCACTTGGGCGATCGCACTATAAGAGCCATTGAATAAACCACTACCATCACTAGGTTCATTAGGAGAACCAGCCAAGTAACCTCCACTAATAGTAATATCTCCTACACGATAATTAATCCCTAAACCTGCTTCTGCTGGAGGTAAATAGATCGGGTTACGAGTGCCAAAATTAGAAATTGCACCAGACCAACCATCTCCATCGAGAATATTCACTGTATCCAAAATATCATCTGCTTCTATACCTGTTGTACCTATAATTACATTCGTATTATCAGTTACAGGAAATTGATAAAATAGTACTTCCAAATTCAGATCGTTATCTTCGGGTTGAGCAAAAGCTAAATTGCCCGAAAAAGTCCCTGTATTATCTCTAAAATCGGGAAAATTGCCAGTTGATAGCCTAGTAAATAGTAAATCTTTGCCAGAAAAGCTAGTTTCTAGCCCCAAACGTATTCTATCCCCTAACACTGTAACTTTATCCCCTTCTCCTGCTATGATACTTCCTAAACCAAAAATTGCTTCGACCGTTAACTTAGTAGTAATAGAAAATTGCCCCGCTTCTAGTTCTCCGACACGAGCTTGTACCCCATCAGTTCTCCCTCTCAACAAAGCTAGCTCAGTTTGAAACTCTTGCATTAATCGCAACAAATTATCAATGTCTTCCCGTGAGATATTGTCAGAAGTATTCAATAATTCTTCGATTTTACCGAGACAAGAATTTAAACTAGCAGCAAATTCATAACGATATAGGGTTTGATTTCCTCGATAAGTATTGTTGCTAAATCCTGCAATACATCCGTAGCGTTCTACTAAATTTACTAAAGCTTCGTAAGCCCAATCTGTAGGAGAAACATCCCGCAGGTGATCGACAAGATTAACTTGAGACATAGAGTTTTCATCCGTGTATTCTTCCAGTAACTCTAAGGGGTATTCTTGTCTATCAATATTTGGCTCTTGAATTTGAGCCAGAAGATTTGGATTAGTAATTTTAATTGCTTGCTGTTGTAATGCGTCTGTTTTGGAAATAAAAGAAATAAGAATAGTCAAACTAGAAGTTGTGAAAATCAACTTCTTAATTAAGCTATACATTATGATAATCCCCACACCGTAATCAAAGCCATCAAGATTCAAGCCTTACTACTTAAATCTGTAATCATTCATTGCAAAATGATCTTAATTTGTTGAGTAGAGCTTGAAAGATTTACCTCACTAAGCACGCAGTCGCTATTGATTATGGATAGCCCACAACCTGAGAATCTACACACCGTAACTATTTTGCCATTGCTTTCAACTAATTGGTAAAAATCATTATGGAAAATTAATTTTAATTAAACTATAAAAATTTAAGCAATATTTGAGGGTGATTCTCGGATTTATAATGTACATTTCTTTTCCTCTTTACCGCTAGATCAACTCATCTGAAATCTAGTATCTGAACCTAACTGTGTATCAGAGGATACTATTGTTGAGATTTTTTTTCCAATTTATTTTAGAATGCTAGGAAGCATAATAAGTATTATTGCTTGTGATGACTTTAATAAATACCCAACAATTCCACGCTTTAGCTAACGCGATCGGCACTATCCTATTTATATTTACTGTATTGTGGGCATTTTGGTTTGCTTCTCGTATGGATTAATTTGAGTGGGATAGATACCATCATTAAATAGTTGGGATATAGGGAGCGCGGGAATAGGTAAGCTGGTAATCGGGAAAGGTTTAGATCAAGGGATTGAGCAATCCGCGTAGGGGGATTTACCTGGTTTAGCTGCAGTTTTAATCGCCAAGTTCAAAAGATTTGTGAGTTAATCAGTTTATAAGTTCTTGTTCTGAACCTCAACAAACAAGAAGAGCGTGCCAGATATCTAGCAACACTCTAGTAAAATAAAGATTATCTAGCTAATAAATTTAGCTAGCTTTGTACCAGGTAACATCACGTTCTTTAGTTGCCCAGAACATTTGATGAACTTTTTGTACTGCATCCATCAGTTCGTTAGCGTGTTCGAGGCTAACTTCTACTTTACAAGCAGAACAGAGTTTTGCTGCTTTCCAGAAAGTATCGTGTAAATCAGGATACTTCTCTAAATGCACAGGTTTAAAATAGTCAGTCCAGAGAATTAATAAATCTTCTTTGGTTTTTTGTGCTTGTTCTTCTTTGATCGCAATGTAACGAGAAAGGGTGTTTTGATAAGCAACTGTGGCTGCTGCATCACTAGCATCTGGAACTTCCAGAGCGAGAATTTTTTTAGTCATCGACAAAACAGCTTCTGCTGTAATTCTGGCAGCAGCAGGGTCATAAACACCACAGGGACCATCACAATGAGCGTGAACTTCTGGTGCAGGAAACCAATTTTTGATTTTAGTAAGAGCTTGTTTCAACATAAGAATTATGATTCTGGTTTGATTCGCAATGGTTGTAGATGGACTGCTAAATATTGCTCAGACTGAGAGCGATGGATTATCACCAGGCACACTTCTGAGAAACTCTAAAGCTATCTTTGCCATGCTCCAAAGCAACAAAAATATTATATAATGGTAACTCGTACTAAGTGAAAATTTTGCATCGCAAGAGTGTAAACCTTGTACCGCGAGAGGTAGAGTTTTGAATTTTAAATACAATAGCAATAAACTAATAGAATACTCGCAGCACATCCAAAGATTTAGAGTAGCAAAGAGTTTTTCTGTCTAATCCAGCTAAATAGTGTCAAGTGAGGAATTTGCTCAATTATTAACCACTTTTGAGCGAGTCAGCCAAGGCAATACTGAGATGATCTTGATTTCTGGTTATTCAGGTATGGGTAAGCTAAGACGGATTTAAACTGTATATTTTTGAATTAGATAACTTTCCCATCAAACCCTCTCCAATTTTAAACTGACTCTTTATTATCTTTTTGATTAAAGGAAACCATAGTAATGTTAAGCTTAATCTGGGTAAAGTTAAGAATCTTTGTATTTTCTTTCTTCGACTTTCACCTTTAATGGGATAAGGGAAACTGGATGCTAGCCTTTCAATCCTAACTTGTCGATGAACTTGTAAGAGCCATACAATAATTTGTAATGTTAATAATGTAGAAAATCTAAATGTCAAAGGTATGGTAAAAAATCATCCCCCCGCCTTAGGCACCTCACAAGGGTAGGTTTTTTACAAAGGGAGGAGTAAAAGCTCAAAAATAGGTTAAGAGTATCAAGAGAAGTTAATAGAAGCTTTCAAGAGATGAAATTAAATCAACATCTCAAAAATTGGAAACAAATTGTCAGCGTAAGATTTCCTCATTTAAGCTTACCTCAAGTGTCTGGATTGGCAACAGTATCGCTTTGGGATGGTTATGACGCAATCAAGCAGTCTGACTAGAGTTTCCCATCTAATTGCCAAAATCAATCAAGAACAAGACAATACAGTACGCCAGAGACTAAAAGAATGGTGCAAAGAGGGGAAAGCGAAAAGCAAAAAAGGCAATAAACGAGTATCTTTGGAAGTCCAAGATTGTTTTGCTTCATTACTACAATGGATTGTTGATTTACTCCCTCAAAACACCAAAGAGTTACCAATGGCATTAGATGCTACTAGCATTGGTCAAAACTTTACAGTTCTTTCGATTAACGTTTTATATCGAAGTTGTGGTATTCCTGTGGCATGGAAAGTAGTGAAAGCTACCGAAAAAGGCAGTTGGAAACCATACTGGTTGGAACTATTTCAATCTCTCAAAAATATTGTGCCAACGGACTGGACAGTAATTGTTAGTGCGGATAGAGGATTATACGCTGATTGGTTGTATCTACAGATTGTGGAATTAGGTTGGCATCCAACGCATGAGAATTAATCATCAAGGTCAATATCGTTTTCTAGATTCATCTTCATGGCAGCCTTTAGCAACAGTTGTTCCCTGTAGTGGTCAGAGTTGGTCAGGACAAATTACTTGCTTTAAAACTAATCCAATTGATTGCACCCTTTTGGCTCGATGGGATGATGGTTATGCTGACCCTTGGTTAATTCTCACCGACTTCAAATCAACTGATGTTGATATTGGTTGGTATGGATTTCGCGCTTGGATTGAAAGTTCTTATCGAGATCTCAAAAGTGATGGTTGGCAATGGCATAAAACTCGTCTTAGACAACCAGATCGAGCTGAACGTCACTGGCTAGCTATGGCTGTATCGTGAGCTGTGGATGGTTAGTCTTGGTGGAGAACAGAAAATTGCTTCTGATGAGCAATTGATTAGCGATCGCCAATTACTATCTAGACCTACTCCTGTTCGTTCTCTTTCGTGTTTTCTTAATGGTTTGTTAACTGTAGTAGCGCAACTACTCAACGGTCAGTCTATTACTCTTGGTCGTTTGTTTCCTTTACCTCTGAATCATTTCAACCATTTAGCTTTTTCTAATTCTTCCTGATTGTAAAAAACCTACCCTTGTGAGGTGGGAGTAATACCCATGAAATTAGTTACAATTACTTCAAGCCATTTTAGAGTCATAATCAATTATGTCAGTTGTAGCTGCTAAGTCCTATGTAGAGTATCGACAAGAGACTTATTGGGTAGCAGGAACTCGTATTTCCCTGGACTCAATTGTGTATTCTTTTCAAAGAGGATTATCTCCAGAAAGCATTGTTCAGTCTTTTCCTCTATTAACACTTGAACAAGTTTATGGAGCGATCGCTTTTTATTTGGCTAATCATAGCGAGATTGATGCTTATTTAGCAGCCGAAGCAGAAGCATTTGAGACAATGCCTCAACCACTACAAACTAGCGATCCTCTCTTATATGAAAAGCTTAGAAAAGCGAAAGCGGATAAAGGTCAGGTGAAAACGTGAATGTCCGTTATCAAGATGATGCTGATTTAAATCAAGTGATTGTAACTGGAGTTCTACGACGAGAACCTACTGTTGATTTCCAAACAGCAACTGCTGCTGGTTTAGAAGGAGTAAAAGATTTAGAAGTATTAGCGATTGCAGCAAGGCAAAAACGTATTCTCGTTACTCATGGTCGCGAAACGCGCGCCTTCGGCGACCGCAAAACAATGCCATTAGAGTTTGCCAAGTTTATAGTACTTAAAGCCAAAACCAATGTGGTTTACCCATTGGATGTAGGCGTAGCGACAGAGCGTCGCCGTCACAATTTATGGTTGGCAATATATTTTTTAATCGTATCGTGACGCCATTTCTCCTGCCGTTCCACAATAATAACTCCTCGTCCACATTGAAGGCAGTTTGAGTAGATGTGGAAATTCTTGTCTCAAAATTCTAGAAGTGTATCCTTTAAGTCTAAACATGATTTGATGAGGTGCAATGGTTGGAGGAGTATTAACAAATAGATGGACATGATCTTTAGATATTTCAAGTCCTAAAATATCAATTTCTAGTTCAAGGCATTTTTCATATAGTAATTCTTCCAGCCTTCTTGCTACATTGCCTACAAGAACCTTTTTTCTTCTTTTAGGTATCCAAACAAAATGGTAATTAATAGCTGTCACAGACGTATTTTGATGTCGATATCTATTTTGTTGATGCGCGCTTTCATATTGACAATAAAACTTGTATGATACTACTGTTAAATTCTTCTATATGTCAATGTTTGTTGCTTACTGTTACAAGCTGAAGCCTAATAAAAAGCAAGTAAATTTAATGAGTAATTGGCTATCCATGTTAAGAAGCTCATATAATTTTTGTTTGCGAGATAGAATTGAAGCTTATGAACAGGCATCAAAACCAGTACTAGGGAATTATTCCAGGTTGGATAATCAAGGTGAATGTTGTCCTTTGACTTGTAGTGTTAGTAAAAATGCAACTATTGGTATTCCTTGGAAAAACAATGGCAAGAAAAGAAATGCCTATGAACAACAAAGCTCTAACTTACCAATATTAAAAAAAGAACGACCTTGGTATAAAAATATTCATTCAACGGTTTTACAGCAGAATCTTAAGAGATTACATAAAGCCTTTGACAATTTCTTTCAAGGAAAAGGCTATCCAAAATTCAAAAACCGAAGCAAATTTAGAAGTTTTAGTTATCCTCCTGGTCAAGTCAAAGTCAATAATAATTCTATTTATTTACCAGGTATTGGTTGGATGACTTACTTTAATTCTAGGCCTATCTCAGAAGGTTTTAAAATAAAAACTGTCACGGTTAGACGTAAAGCAGATGGATGGTATGTTTCCTTAAGATTAGAGGATAAGACTATTCCAGACGTTCCCAAAATAGAATTAAATGAAGTTAAAAACGCTTTAGCAGCAGACTTAGGAATTAAAAAATTAATTAGTCTCTCAGACGATACTATTATTCCTAATCCTAAGTTTTTTCAAAAATACGAACGCAGAAAAGCTATAAGGGCTAGACAAGCAAGCCGTAAAAAGAAAGGCTCTAAAAATAGAGCTAAAGCCTATCAGTATAGTGCTAAAATCGAACAGAAAATTGTCAATGAAAGAAATGACTATCATTGGAAAATTGCTAACGAATTATGTCGAAAAGCAGAGATATTAATATTTGAAAACCTCAATATAAAAGGATTACTTAAAAAATGTCAACCTAAACAAGATGAGAACGGGAAATACCTAAAAAATGGACGAAATGCCAAGAAAGCATTAAGCCGTTTAATCGCGGATGCTGCTTGGGGAGAACTGAAACTAAAAATTAAGTCTGTAGCTGATAAGTTAGGACTACATTTTGTGGAAGTTGACCCTAAAAATAGTAGCCGTCAGTGCCATAAATGTGGCTATATTGACAAACAAAATCGAAACAAAGAACGCTTTTTTTGTATTCAATGTAATTACTTAGAAGATTCTGATACTCAAGCGTCTAAAAATTTGTTAAATAGGGGTTTAAAACAACTGGGAATTAACCTCAACCAGCTACCGTCGGTGCGTCGGAAAGTTACGCCAGTACTGCGGACGGGTTTCCCTCCGCAGGTAACTGGCGGTACGGCTCAGGAGATATCATTAGCGTCGGCTGATGAGCCTAGCAACCCAAATAAAAACGAACAATTGTTGTTGTTTGATTATAATTTGTGGAGTGCTAATTTAGTAATAAATTAGCCCTGATTCTAACGTGCTTTAGCCGTTAGACTGGGTCAATGCCAATCATCAAAGTTCTGGAGTTATCATTGTTTCAAGGAAAGTAGCAATCGAAGTTGTTATTGAGGAATTATTGTTAATTTGGGCAGTATCGAGTGGAGAAGAATGGATAAATCGAATTGCCAAGATACCACTTTGAGAGGAATCAAGAGATTAATAAAAAGTTAGAAAATATCAAAATTGAGATAATATTGATATATCTAATTATTGATAATAGCTC
Source organism: Xenococcaceae cyanobacterium MO_167.B27 (assembly GCA_030065935.1). Classification (GTDB taxonomy): domain Bacteria; phylum Cyanobacteriota; class Cyanobacteriia; order Cyanobacteriales; family Xenococcaceae; genus JASJCP01. The sequence goes on along the minus strand of JASJCP010000067.1, from coordinate 9,774 downwards.
AAATTCTTAAACAGCAGGTTTTACGAGCTTAATTTTGCACCCTTGGTAAGGGTGAGGTCACGAGTTCAATCCTCGTCAAGGGCTTTTAAATTGGAGATTCAGTAGTGATAGCGTCAGCTTTTTTTTGACGGACTAATTCTGAGGGATAAGCAGGTTTTTGCTAAGTTTCTCACCTGATGGAAGATAGTGATCGCGAAATTCTGGTAATACCTGAATTTTTACCCTGGTACTGACCAAAAACTAAAGGCAAAATAAATACTTAAAAATCAACTGCAAACATAGATAACTATTTGTATCAAATCGGAGTTTTTTGTTATATCTAGGTAAACTGGTTCATAAAATAGGAAATTCCAGAACTATGGCATCTGTATCTTTTTCCCCTATCGGTTCACAATTAGATAACGACCCTATCCAAGACCTACAAGTTAATGTTGGCGAAGTCTTTAGTGTCACCTTCGAGTTAGATACTTCTGGTCTAAATGCTAATTTGCAATCTATAGATATTCGAGTAGATCAAGATTTAGCGGAACTCGATCTAACTGCGGTTAGAACCAATTTCGATCAAACAGCCTTTCCTGACTTTAATTTCAGTGGGAGTCCCCAGGGTGATAATATTTTTTCGGCAGTTTTTGAACGTAACGGACCCCCTGGAGCAGTACCAGATACTATTGAAGTGATAGTAGAAGGAGAGTTGACTGCTCTTGATGGCTTAGAAAATGATGGTCAGCCAGACTTGGGAATTACTGTAGTCAATGCTATTGATGCTAATGGCGAAAATGTCATCAATTTATTTGAACCTTTAACTCAAGCTATTGATGTGCAACCATTTCCTGTAGTTAGTATCGACCTCGACCCTACTTTTGTTATTGAGGGGGGAGAGCCACAAGCCGTAATTTTAAACTTAAGCGAACCTGCTCCCCCTGGTGGTTTAGTGGTTGATACATTAATTATTGATTCTGATACTGAAGGAGATACAATTCCCCTTTTAGAGCAAGCTCAAAATCTTGATAATGTGGAAGTAGTGATTGAAAATGGTCAAGCTATCGGTCGATTTACTATTGCTGAAGGAGCGACACAAGCCATTCTTGATTTTGCTGCTGTTGAAGATAATCAAGTCGAGGGTACTGAAGGTTTTTCTTTCACTCTTCTTCCTAGAGATGGCTACAACATAGACCCAGACAATAGTATGGTAACTTCAGCCATTGTTGAGGCAGATGATGTTATTAATGGTACTCCTGGTGATGATTTACTTAATGGGACTGATGAGATAGACGCTATCTTTGGAGATGCAGGTGATGATGCCATTTTTGGTAATGGTGGAGATGATGCTCTGTTTGGTGGTAGGGGTAAAGATTTAGTTGTCGGCTCTGACAACAATGATTTTTTAGATGGTGGTAATGGTAGAGACACGCTTTTTGGTAATGGTGGAGACGATTTTCTGTTTGCTGATAATGGCAGAGATAGACTAATAGGAGGAGATGGATTAGATACTCTGATTGGTGGTAATGGAAGAGATACTCTGGTTGGTGGTCAAGATAGCGACATTCTCAATGGTGGTAACAATAATGACCGACTAATTGGTGTTGATATCAATAGCAGTGAGTTAGGTCGTGGTGAAAATGATACTTTAACTGGTGGTTCTGGTGCTGATACCTTTGTTTTAGGTATTGAAACTGGTATTTTTTATGATGATGGCGATAGCTTTGACTCGGGAGATGCAGATTTTGCCCGCATTACTGATTTTAATGCTCAGGAAGATACCATTCAATTATTTGGTTTTGCTGACCAATATAGTTTAGACTTCCTTCCCAACAGTGCAGGAAATTTGGATGCAAAATTAATTTACGATCCAGGGATTGCTTCAGGTTCAGAATTAATTGCTGTATTGGAAAATGTTGCTTCTGATTTAAGTATTGAGGATTCTGCTTTTACCTTTGTGTGACTACTCCCGACGCTAACTGCAAGCAGTATAGCGCGGGCTTCTATTGTCGCCAATAGACCTTGCTGCCCTAACGGAATCCGAATTGCGCCACTTATCTAGGCATAATGCTCCCGACAGCCCGACAAGAGAAGCCTATTTCTTTCCCCCAAAGTCCCTCAAAGGTTAAACTATAGTGCGATCGCATTTAATTGCGATCGCCTAATTAGAAAATTGCATAACATAGCAATTACCTTCATAATAACGATTTAGAGTTAGATTAAGAAATTCAGGATATCGCGCAGTTTCCGAAGATTTAATATCTATACTTTTTACTAAGGAAAACCCGACCAGAATTTAACAATCAGAGAAATTATTAGCTATGGAAACAGAATCAGGAGCAAAAGGTAACAGTATTTCTTTTGGTGACAATGCGAGTGTTGGCGGAGATATAGTAGGAGGAAATCAAACTAAAACAACTAATTATAAATCTGAACCATCTGATTCTAAATTTTCTCAGTCAGAATTATTAGAGCTTTTAAAAGAATTAAAATCTTGCATTAAACAAGCATCCCTAGATGAAGATGAAAGGGATATGGCTACGGGGGAAGTTACGAAGGCTATCTGTGAAGCTAAACAAACAACTTCAGAAAATATTGTAGCTAAGAAAGATAAAATCGGTGAATATTTGCAAGAAACCAAAACTATTTTAGATAGAGTGAAAGATGTGGGAGAAATAGGAGCTAAAGCTTTTCCGATTATTAAGAAAATTACTGCCATTATTGGTGTTACTTTTTTATAAGTTTCATTAATTGCCAGGGATTCAAATCCCTGGCTAATAGCGGAAGTCTTCAGAAGAAGATAAATGCTTACTAAATCGCTATTTCAGTCGGTTTTAACCGAGTTTAGCTATGAGACAGGGAATTTATTTCCTGGCGGGGAAGGGGACTTATATGATTTCCCTTTAAGCTTGCTATAAATAGGAGGTCAGAGGTCAGGGGTCAGAGGTCAGGGGTCAGGTTTAAAAAAAAATTGAATAGATTTATTTCTGAATTATAAATTAGTTATCATCAATTATAAATTAGCATAACTCCTATCTAGATTGTGATACTAAATCCGCTTACCAAAGTATACTTTTAGTTTAAAGTATAAAATTAGCTTAAACCTTTCTGACTTCTGAATTCTGACTTCTGAATCCTGACTTCTTGCAACTTTTAAGTAGGGTATCTAAACAGGATTTAGTATGACTCCTGAAGAGGGAATCTGTAGCAAATAAAAAGGAAATTGGTATTACTATCTTTTGATAATTACAGACAAGAAATATGTCGGGAAATAATAATCAAAATAGCTTTGATTTCGGTGATGATGCCACTATTGACGGAGACGTAATCGGGGGTGATAGTAATGTAATCACTTTTAACCACACAGAGATTTTGCAAATTTCTGTGGAGAAGATTACTAGTCGTGAATTAATTACTACTTCTCCCTATAAAGGCTTAAAACCATTTGATTCAAGAGATAAAGAATTGTTTTTCGGGCGCGATAATTTTATTACGACTTTAGTTAATGAATTAGAACAAACCAATTTAATTTTACTTTTGGGTGCAAGCGGTAGTGGTAAATCGTCGATGGTTCGGGCGGGTTTAATTCCTTGGTTAGAAAAAAAACATGGGACGGGGTTTACTAATTTAATATTTACTCCAGATGCAGAGCCATTTGAATCTTTTTATGCTAGTTTGCTCTCGGCTGGATTTAAGCAAGCTGAAGTCGAAATAGCCTGGGAGGGAAAGGCGGAAACTTTAATTAAAGTAGTTAACAATCTCAAGAAACTTAATGAGTTTTGGTTTATTTTTGTTGACCAATTTGAGGAATTATTTACTATCAGCGATAAAAACAAGGGTCGCGAATTTATCAATGGTTTGATGAGGTTGAGTAAAGCTAAATTGCCCAAAGTAAAAATTATGGGGACGATGCGGGCTGATTTTTTTGAAAAATTAAGCGATTTTCCGCAACTGGTGAAAGCGACACAAAAGCATCGCCCGATGATTGTAGAAATGCAGCCCAAGGAGTTAAGGGACGCAATTGAACAGCCAGCAGCCTATCATGGGATGGTTTTTGAAGCTGGATTGGTAGATAAAATTATTGCTGGGGTTCAGGGACAAGCGGGTTATTTATCTCTGTTGCAATACACTTTAAACTTACTCTGGCAGGAAGAAAAAGAAACTGATAATATCAAGAACCGCATCTTAAGTAGTAAGACATACCAAAAGTTAGGTGGTGTAAGAGGTGCGCTGCAACAGCACGTAGATAATATTTATCAAAATTTTTCACCATCTGAACAGCAGGGTACACAAAGAATTTTTCTTAAGTTGGTTGGTATTGGGGAAAATGCCGAAGCTGGTATTGAGTGGAAACCTGTTCGCAGAAGGGCGCAGCTATCTGAGTTTGGAGATGATGAGCGGGATGTGTTGTTAAAGCTGGTGAATTACAGTTTGTTGGTGAGTAATGCTGACATATCCGCCACTGGCTCTAAAAGAAAATCTGACTCTACAATCGAAATTACCCACGAAATTCTCTTGACTTGTTGGGACAAGTTAAATAAGTGGATTAAGGAAAATCGACAAGTTATTGCTCTGCGTAACCGCCTCTACGAAGATGTTAAACGCTGGCAAGATAATCATAAACCAGAAGATGAACTGTGGACTGGCTCAAAGTTAGAGCAGGCTTTGGAATTGAGGAAAGATGAGAATTTTGAGCGAGTTTTGGGTGGGTTTAATCCTGATGCGAATAAGTTTATTAGACCTCTTGCAAAAGTAAATTTTTAATCAATTTCTCCCTTGTCTTCCTTGTCTTCCTTGTCTTCCTTGTCCCCCTTGTCTTCTTAAACCGATTAATGAGGACTTATGCAAGAAGTCTATTGATAGTTAAACAACTTACACAAATCTGTAGTTCTTGCAGTCGAGCTTATCAAACAACAATTCGCTTAAAACAAATCTTAATGTTAATGGCGATCTCTATATCTGCTGTAGCTCTTATTAGCGATCGCCATAGCATCAAAATAGTAACAGTTATATTATCCCTTGTATTGCTAATAATGGCAGTTGTAGCCAATCAAGTTAAAACAAAATTTGAACGAGCTTAGACTAGAAATTAAGTTGATTCAAAAGCAGAAATAGGGATTAATGCTTCCTCATCCTTCCTACTTCATCCTTCATCATTTTCCCTATTTCTTCCCGATTGTTTATTTTAATAAAGGCAAGTTAAACAACTAAAGATTAGAACACATGAACCATAACCACTGTTCTTGTCAGATTTAGTTGTCTTCCTGAAAAAATACCTGAATTTATTACTAGGAGTTAATTTTAACTGGACAAGAGAGTTTTCTATTTTCTTTTTTGTCATAGGAATATTAGCTGGATTTGGCAATACTGTAGCTCCGATTGAAGCATATTGTTTATTTTATCATCCTACAAATTACTGTAGAGATAGCCACTAAGGATTACATTTAGTAGCATCTCATAACCTAAATCCAGAATTGTTCAAATCTTAGCATCTCGACGAGAATTCCCTGAAACTTCTGCAAGGTTCTGAACTCGTAGAGCGATCGCAAGCCCCCATTTTTTCGATTCTTATTTCTTTGAGTCTCCCCCGAAAAATCAAACCCCAATTATTGGGAGTCTTAGCTTTAGGAAATCTCATTAGTAGTCGTGGTTATTCTTTTAAAGAAAAATTTGCTTTAAAAAAGCTAGGCGAAGAAGCAAGGTTAGCCATATATCTAGAAAAACTTAATCAAAATTATTAGTTTCGGAGTTATATTTTAAACTATAAGATTATTGTCTTAACTCAAATTATCAAGGTTTTTTTAACAGCAATTAACCTGTTTTTAAAAATATAAAAATTTTTATAAATCAAGACCGAGGAAAATTAGAAAGATGTGTAACAACAAAGAATTAAGCTCTAGCAATAGTCTGCTAAATTCGGGGGATATACTGAACTCCCGCTATAGGATTTTACAAAAATTAGGTCACGGTGGCTTTGGTCGTACTTACTTAGCAGAAGACATTAATCGTTTTAACGAACCTTGTGTTCTCAAAGAATTCGCGCCTCAACTTCAAGGTTCATTTGCACTATCTAAAGCTCAAGAGTTGTTTGAGCAAGAAGCAGGAATACTCTATCGGTTGCAGCACCCACAAATCCCTAAATTTCATGAACTATTTAGATATAAGAATGAAGCAAAGGGAAAGGAACGCTTGTTGTTGGTACAAGAATATGTTGAGGGTCAAACTTATGAGACTCTTTTAAATAATCGCATTAAGGAAGGAAAAGTATTTACTGAAGCAGAAATCATCCAGTTACTATGGCAACTTCTACCAGTTTTAGACTACATCCATTCCATGGGAATAATTCACCGCGATATTTCTCCCGATAACATCATGTTACGCAGTTGCGATGAACGACCAATGCTGATTGACTTTGGCAGTATTAAGGAGATAGCAACTAAGGCACAATATCAGTTAATTGAGCAAGACTTTGACACAGAAAACTCCTATATTATGGTGGGAACAATAATCGGCAAGACTGGATATGCTCCACCAGAGCAGATGGAGCGAGGGTTTGTCTTTGACCATAGCGATTTGTATGCTTTAGCTGCAACAGCAGTGGTGCTACTGACGGGTAAACGACCACAAGAGTTAATTGACTGTAATAGTTATGAGTGGATTTGGCAACAAGAAGTTACAGTCAGTCCTGAGTTGGAATTGGTACTGACAAAAATGCTCTCCCTCGACATGAGAGATCGCTTTACCAGTGCCATAGAAGCCATGGAAGCTGTTAAGGAGCTATCGAGTATTAAAAATGTAACTCCTGAAATTACGCCTATTCCTTTAGAACGTCCCCCCAGTAAAAATCAGTTTTTTCCCCGTTTAAATCTCAAAATGCTATTTTTTGCCCTTTTAACAGGGACGCTATTGTTAGGAGCTTTTTGGGGGAGAAATAAAAATTTAGTAGATCTTTCTCAAAACAATTCTGCTGAACTAAATTATCAAATGTCTCAGAGATTTAGTCAGGGAGAAACAATTTTAATTCCCCAAACCGTAACCCCAGAAAAAGAATTAGCGGTAATTGCATTTAAGGAAGGAGATTATAAAAAAGCAGAATCCTTATTTTCAGCATCCATAAAAATTCTTGCCAACGATCCTGAAGCACTGATTTATCTGAATAATGCTCGGATTGGCGAGTCAAAATCTTACAGCATCGCCGTCTGTATTCCCATTGGCTCTGATGTCAATGCAGCCCAAGAAATTCTGCGGGGTGTTGCTCATACTCAAAATCAGGTCAATCAAGGAGGAGGGATTGATGGGATTCCCCTGAAAGTCCAAATTGTCAATGATGATAATAACCCAGAAGTAGCCCGACAAGTGGCGCAAAACCTCAACCAAAACCCAGAAATTTTAGGGGTAGTTGGTCATTATGCTAGTGATGTTACTTTAGCTACTGCAAAAGTTTATGAATCTGGTGAACTAGTAGCCGTTTCCCCCATCAGCACCTCAGTTAATATATCTAATGTGAGTCCCTATATATTTCGCACTGTTCCTAGTGATTATATTGCTGGTAGAGCTTTAGGGGAATATATGCTAGAAGGATTAAAGCAGCAAAATGTAGCAGTTTACTATAGCTCCCAAAGCAACTATAGTAAATCCCTAAAATCGGAGTTTGCCACTGCTGTTTCCCTGGGAGGAGGAATGGTCGTTCGTGAGTTTGACTTGTCCGATCCTAATTTCAGTGCTGCGGATAGTTTTAACAAAGCAATGAATGCTAAAGCCCAAGTGTTAATGTTAGCTGCTAACACTGCCACTCTTGATAAAGCTTTGCAAGTTGTTGTAGTTAATCGTCAAAGGCTCATTATGTTGGGAGGAGATGATGTCTATACCCCCAAGACTTTACAAATTACAGGAGAATTCGCTGAAGGTATGGTATTAGCAATTCCCTGGCACATTAGAGACAATCCGGATGCTGAGTTTGCTCAATACGCTATAAAACTCTGGGGAGGAGAAGTCAACTGGCGTACCGCAATGGCTTACGATGCTGCAATGGCTTTAATTACTGCCATCCAGAGCAATCCCACCAGAATTGGTGTCCAAGAAGTCCTCTCAAATCCTAACTTTTCTACTTATGGGGCTAGTGGTCAGGTTCGCTTTACTCCTTCTGGAGATCGCCTATTGGGAATCGAGCTAGTAAAGATTCAACAAAGGAAAAGCAATTCTTTTGATTACGAATTTGTACCTGTTGCTCCTAAGTGATCCTAGAAAATTATGAGGGATGAATTATGAGGGATGAGGAGTCAGGTCTCCAGGTCAGAGGTAATAAGTAATAAGTAGTTAGTATCTGCACAAATGAGTTATGAAGATTGAATCCAGTACATGATGAGCAATGCTAATGTATTCAGTAATACTGAGATTAGCTTGGAATAGTTCAATTTTAATTCTTGGGGCATCCATTTGCGATCGCAAAAAAAGGTTTTAGTGATAGGATTATCTTAGGAAATAAAGATGATTCTATGTATTTCAGAAACTACAATGTTCAAGACCAAAAAGCAGAAATTGAAGAGTTAAGAGAATCTTGTTTTGGTGCTTTTGAACGCTTGCTAGCTAGTTATGTTTTCTTCTGGGCGATGGCTTCTAAAGTAGCTTCTTTCCCTATGCTCAAGTACGAATATTGGAAGTCTCAGAGCGGAACTAAAATCATGACTACTGCTGCAACAGTTCCAGCCCCTACTGTACCGATGAATGACCCAGTAAGAAGCCATGATGCGGTCAAAAAAAGTTAACAGTTATCAATAAGTATCAATTTTGCTTAAATATTTCAGTAAAATTGCAATATCTTGACAACACTAACCACAGGAGAAAATTAAGAGTGTTAGATGAACAGGCTAAAAAAACTATGCTACGTAAAATTCCTCATGGTTTATACGTTTGTGGGGTCAGAGACGGAGAAGAAATGAATGGTTTTACTGTCAGTTGGCTGATGCAGTCTTCATTTGAGCCTCCTTTAGTTGTCAACTGCGTCAAGCAAGATTCTGGTTCTCATGCCATGATCGAAAAAACCAACGTATTTACCATTAGCTTTTTGGAGGAAGGGCAAAAAGAAATTGCCAAGCAGTTTTTTCAACCAAAGCGTCGAGTTGGTAATAAGTTTGAAGAAGTTGAATTTTACGAAGGTGCAGAAACAGGCTGTCCCATTATCAAAGACTCCCTTGGCTACATCGAATGTAGGGTAGTTGGCAAAGTTGACAAAGGAGATCACACTGTATATGTAGGTGAAGTGATTGGCTCAGGAGTACACCGCGAAGGTAAGCAGCTTTTACTGGAATCCACTGGCTGGCAATATGGCGGTTAAGACCATCTGTCAAGGGTTTGATGGGAAAGTTATATAATTCAAAAATATACAGTTTAAATGCGTCTTAGCTTAAAATCAGATCTTGTCTTGCACCATTGTTGGTAAGCGGGAAAACCTACCTCGGAATCAATTTCTCCGCTCACAGAATAAGTCCATTCAAATGGACTAAAAAGCTTATCTAGTCTTCTTTAGAAGACTTTTTCTATTAGCCAGAGATTTCAATCTCTGGTGGTTGTTCTGGTACTTACATTCTCTGCTTAAATTTACGTCGCCCCGAAAAAGAAATTACCTCACCAACAGAAGAAGAAAAAACTCAACCAGCTGGCGGGGGGACAGCCAGCCTAATCCATATACGACAAGGGCTTTACGGAATTTTGTAACAAAGTAAAAATACTAAATAGCGTTGAATCATGATTCAATCCTAAAAGGACAACAATTTACAGAATCATTAAATTATTCTG
>JASJCP010000004.1 GCA_030065935.1 Xenococcaceae cyanobacterium MO_167.B27 | reverse complement strand
GGTAATCTTGTCAGTAGGGATATTGATGAGACGGCTTAATTGCCATTCTATTGCCAGTAGCCAATCAAATAGTATTAATGGGAAGTCACCGATGTCCCGACCCTGTATATATAAGATTGTATAGGTTTTTAGTAGGTGGTTACTTTGTGATGCTCTCACTTCAGTTAGATGTTGATGTTCCTAATCCTTTGCCTCATGGTCATGCACGGGGCTTAGATTTAGGCTTTGACTTCTTTGTAGCTACCAGTGACGGCGAAGAGATTCAAAGACCTCGGTTTCTCAAGACTCTACAACGCAAGCTTAAATTGCTGCAACGTAGATTGAGAAATAAGCAGAAAGGTTCTCATAATCGACGCAAGCTAAACCAGAAAATAGCAAGATGTCATCAGCGTATAACTGATACCAGAAAGGACTGGCATTTTAAGCTAGCTCACCATCTCTGTGATGGTGCTGGCATGATATTTGTTGAGGATATCAACTTTGTCTCGTGGGCTAGAGGGATACTAAGTAAGCATAGTGCCGATGCTGGCTTTGGTCAGTTTGTGAACATCTTAGAGTGGGTCTGTTGGAAAACTGACACCTACTTTGCCAAAGTAGATAAAGATGGAACTAGCCAGATTTGTCCAAATTGTGGCGCACACACAGGTAAAAAGGAACTAGAAGTTAGAATCCACAATTGCCATGAATGCGGATATACCACTACCAGAGATGTAGCAGCAGCCCAGGAAGTAAGAAACCGAGGAGTAAAAGCGATGCAGCGCGGTCTTGGACGGGGCGTTCAAGCACCTGAACCAAGTTCAGGTGTCAGCCCCTTGGCTTTCCCCCATGAGCGACTGCATCAAGACGCGGTCGGGCAGATCGTTTCTGAAAATGTCTGTGGACTTCATTGCGACGGGGAGTATCGGTTACGATGCTCTAGTTGGTGGGAGACGAAGCAGAAAACTAGTATCGTGAGGTGCTAGAATCCCCCAGTAGAGCGACGCAAGGAGCTTACTAGCGGGAGTGTGTCAATTGAGCCATAAGCATCTAGGGTTGCTTGGTGTATTTGTTGCCAGGGAATATTATGTTGACGAGCTAGAATGGCACAGTCTTCATATTCTGGTTGAACATTAATAATTGTGGTTGTGTCCCCTTCTCCCCAACTAGCAATTTTTACTTTTACTGCACCATATTTTGTGTTTACTGATTTAATTTCTCGCTGGAGAATGCTGCGATATTGGTTACGTTCTCGAATTCCTAATGTGCTAGTTTCTTGAAAGATAATTTGTTTGCAAGTGTCTGCTTGTTGGGGAAAGCAAATAACAGTTAATAGTGTTCCCAAGCGAGATTTTTTCATTGTAATAGCTTGGGTGAAGACATCCAGCGCACCAGTTTGTAAAAGTCTTTCAGAAGTGTAAGCAATAACTTGAGGATTAAGATCGTCGATCTGAGTTTCTAAGACAGTTATTGTTTCTTGAATAAATTGAGTTTTTTTCTGTTCCTTAGCTTGTGTTGCAGTACCAACCCATAAGCGCAGAATATTGGGTATAGCTAAGTCTCTTGTTCCTGCACCTAATCCTATCTTTTCTATAGTCATGGCTGGAGGTGAGCCAAAGTCTGTTGCTAGGGTGGTGGCGATCGCTGCTCCTGTGGGGGTAACTAGTTCTTTTTTGATACCATTGTCATATACTGGCACTCCCCGTAATTGCCATAACTCTAAAACCGCAGGTACGGGAACTGGCAATATACCATGTTCTGCTTTGATTGTACCACCACCAGTGGGCATAGCAGAACAATATAAATGCTCAATATTTAGCCAATCTAAACCGAGACAAGTCCCTACAATGTCGATAATAGCGTCGGTTGCTCCTACTTCATGAAAGTGGACCCGCTCAGGAGCAATGCCGTGAACTGCTCCTTCTGCAATAGCTAACTGTTGAAATATTTGTAAACTCCAATCTTTTGCCCGAATAGGAATAGAGGCGGAATTTATAATCTGTTGGATTTCTGGTAGATGTCTAGCTGGAAAATGATGATGATGATGATGGTGATGCTCTTCTGTTGCAGTTAATAAATGGACGTGAACTTTAGTTGCTAACTGACTATTACGATATACTTTTTCTAACTTTAGTTTATATTCTGCGGATATACCTAAATTAGCGAGATTATCTTGAAGATAGTCCCAGGGTACGCCAGCGTCTATGAGCGCACCTAAAAACATATCTCCTGCAATTCCTGTAGGACATTCGATATAAGCTACTTTACTCATTGATTGCTCATGGATGTTGACTAGTTACCTTAAATGTCGGGAGAATGCGGACACTATACGGATGGCGCGTGGTGGGATGAATCCCGACCAATAAATAATCGCGGACAGGAAGTGCGTGTCTTGACTAGCTCGACTTTTTCTTTGATATCTGGTAGTATTTTATCGTAAATTTAAACGATAAATATGATTATCTACGAAAGCAAACTAGAAGGAACACAAATCCAATATGAAAAGCTAAATGCAGCTATTCGTACTGGAAGATTTGTGCGTAATTCTATTATTCGAGCTTGGATGGATGGTCAAGTTAAGAGTCGTAATGATGCCTATAAATATTGCAAAACATTAGCGGACAATCCTGAGTTTCCTTGGGCTAAACAGTTAAATTCTATGGCTAGACAAGCTCATGCTGAAAGAGCATGGGCATCGGTGGAAAGATTTTATCGGAACTGTAAGACTAAAATTCCTGGGAAAAAGGGATTTCCCAAGTTTCGGAAATATCAAGTTAGAGATTCAGTAGAATACAAAACTAGTGGTTGGAAATTGTCTTCTGATAGACGTTATCTTAATTTCACTGATGGTTTTAAAGCTGGAACTTTTAAACTTTGGGGCAGTCGAAACTTACACTTCTATAAACTCGACCAAATCAAACGAGTCCGAGTAGTCAGAAGGCATGATGGTTATTATGCACAGTTTTTAATCGCTCATAAAAGGGAGGAAAACAAAGAACTAACAGGCAGACAAATAGGAATTGATGTAGGTTTAGCCCATTTCTATACTGATAGTTTTGGTAATAAAGTTGATAACCCTAGGTTTTTCAGAAAAGACGCGAAAAAAATCCGAAAACTTCAACGTCGTCTCTCAAAAACTGAAAAAGGAAGCAAGAATCGTAAAAAAGCCAGAAACAAATTAGGTAGAGCGCATCTTAAGGTTTCACGCAGGCGTAACGATTGGGTGTGTAAGTTAGCCCAGCGCGTCATACAGTTTAACGACTTGGTAGCGATTGAAAACCTAAAAGTGCGCAACATGGTCAAAAATCACTGTCTAGCAAAATCCATATCTGATATTGCATGGTATCGTTTTCGCGAGTGGCTAGAATATTTTGGAGTTGTTTATGGCGTCCCAGTCATAGCTGTAAACCCAAGATATACCAGTCAAAATTGTTCTAATTGTGGGGAAAAAGTGGTTAAAACTCTCAGCACTAGAACTCATAAATGTCCTCATTGTGGCTATGTTGCCGACAGAGACGAAAACGCAGCAATTAACATCCTTAAATCTGCCTTGAAAGAATGGTCACAAATGAATGGAAAAAATAAAGAAGTCTTCAGTAGCCGATAGCTAAAAAATTTTGACCCTTAAATTAATTTAAAAGACTTCCTGATTTTTTTTTCTTCTCTCTGGTAAACTACCGTGGGGCGCACGGAATGTGAAGTCTCTGGAGACATTCCCCTCTGCTTGAATTTGGAAACAAAAGCAAGTAAGGGAACTCAACGAAAGAGAAAATCTAAGAAGTGATTTTTAGAATCCCCCACGGAGTGCCGACGATAGGAGGTTTAGTGGGGGAGTACGTCAATCTCTATTGAATAAATAAAAAATGGCTATATTATACGAACTTCATCCCCAAAATCCCCAAAAACGCACCATAGAAAAAATTGTATCTGATTTAAGAAGCGGTGCAGTGATGCTATATCCTACCGATACAGTGTATGCCATTGGTTGCGACCTTAGTGTCAAATCTGCTTTGCAAAAAGTCAGACAAATCAAAGAGTTATCCAACGATAAACCTCTAACTTTTTTATGTTCTTCTTTGTCTAATATTGCACAATATGCCCGGGTAAGTGACCGTGCTTATCGTATTATGAAACATTTAATACCAGGACCTTATACTTTTTTACTTCCTGGGACTAAGTTAGTACCTAAACTGGTGATGAGTCCGAAACGAAAAACTACAGGTATTCGTGTTCCTGACCATCTAATTTGTCAAGCATTACTCCAAACTCTCGGTAATCCTATTATTTCTAGTTCTGCTCATTTACCTGATGAAGAAGGAGATTTCCCCACTCTGGGAATGGAAAAAGCTAAGTTATTTGATTCTCTAGATAATTTAGTCGATATCATTATTGATAATGGAGTAGAACCAGGTTTTGAAGTATCAACTATACTAGATTTTACTGAAGAAGAACCAGTAGTAGTTCGTCAAGGTTTAGGATGGCAAGAAGTAGAAAACTGGTTGAATTTTGTCCCCTAAATCAATTAACAATACTACTATATATTACTAATTACTAACTAATATACTGTAGGGTAATTAATGAATTAATCCTAGTAACAATTAACAATTAACCCAAAAAAATAAGTACCTAGGGAAAATTATTTACACATTTTTTATCACGTAAAACGCTATTACCGCTTCCCAAAGATGAAGGATTAAGGATTAATTAAATCACCAAGAAATAAATTTCTTGGCTAATACCTCAATTCCTCTCAAGAGGAATGTTATCTAGTTTTAATAATAGTTATAGTCTATTTTAATAGACTTATTTTATAATCCGCGAAACTTCAGTTAATGGCGGTTTTGTATCTAGGTGCAAGATAGGAGTATTACCTATAATAAGTTCTAATTTCGCTCTTGCTAATTTCTAATTTTTATATGGTATTAGTAATTAGTACTTAGTAATTACTAATTTCTAATTGCCTATTACCTATTCCTCACCCTCACTATGTAATTTATTTGGCACACCTACATCAAAATTAATAATGCAATTAATTGACTGGTTAATTGTCCTACTCTACTTTATTGTAACTATGGGGTTAGGGCTATATTTATCGCAACGTGCAGCCCAAAGTTTAACTGATTTTTTTGTATCTGGGCGATCGCTGCCTTGGTGGTTAGCAGGGACAAGTATGGCTGCTACGACTTTTTCTATTGATACCCCTCTTTATATATGTGGAGTGGTAGGGAGTAGGGGAATTGCAGGAAATTGGGAATGGTGGAATTTTGGCATTGCTCATATTATTTTAATTTATATTTTTGCTCGACTCTGGCGGAGATCCCATATCGTTACTGATGCAGAATTGACGGAGATGCGTTATGGAGGTGAAACCGCAGCAATATTAAGGGGGACGAAAGCTTTTTTATTTGCTGTCCCCATCAACTGTATTGGTATTGGTTACGCCATGCTAGCCATGATCAAGGTGGTGGATGCACTGGAGTTATGGGAAAGTTTGGGGCTAAATCCAGGGGATAATGGCAAAATTTGGAGTGTAATTGCTATTAGTGTCTTTGTCTTACTTTATTCTGGTTTTTCTGGCTTGTGGGGCGTTGTAGCAACTGATTTTTTTCAATTCTTTCTAGGTTTGTCAGGAGCAATAATAGTAGCCATAGTAGCAGTAAATCATGTGGGGGGTATTCACCAGTTAATTCCTCAAGTACAACAAGTAACAGATATTGATGTCTTAAGTTTTTTCCCTTTCTCTTTCTCCAATGGGACATTGACCTGGAGTGACGCAGCAGGAATTACCGCCACTACTTTTTCTGCATATATGTTGGTACAGTGGTGGTCATTCCGTCGCAGTGATGGAGGAGGAGAGTTTATTCAACGCATCGCAGCAGCAAAAGATGAAGCAGAAGCAGCAAAAGCCACTTGGTGGTTTAACATTCTTCACTATATTATTCGTACTTGGCCCTGGATAGTTGTCGCTTTAGTAGCAATGGTGATTTATCCCGACTTAGGCGATCGCGAGTTGGGTTATCCTAAACTAATGTTAGACTTTCTTCCCCCTGTCTTATTGGGTTTAGTGGTGACATCTCTTATTGCTGCTTTTATGAGTACAGTTTCTACTTCTATCAACTGGGGTGCATCCTATCTAACTAACGATCTTTACTTACGCTTTTTTAACCCCAACGCCACACAACAAGAATTAGTTACTGTGGGGAGAGTTGCTTCTATTATTGTTACAGTATTCGGTGGGTTGGCTGCTTTCTTTGCAAGTGATATACGCAGTGTCTTCCGTTTAGTCATTGCCATCGGTACGGGGCCTGGTTTAGTCTTAGTCTTACGTTGGTTTTGGTGGCGCATCAACGCAGCAGCAGAATTAACCGCTATGCTATCAGGATTTATCTTTGGTATCTTAACCAGTGATATTCCTGAAACAGTAATTAATGGAGTAATTAATGTCTTTCCCTTCACTGACTCTTTACTCTCACCAGTCCTAGATTTTCAATCTTTCCTAAATGAACAATTATTCTCTGACTTCGGTATTAGACTAGTAATTATTTCCTTAGTAACTTTTATTTTGTGGTCAACGGTAATGTATCTTACTCCTCCAGAATCCGATACTATCCTAGATAAATTTTATCTGCTAGTGCGACCAGGGGGCATAGGTTGGAGTCGTCAAAGAAAACGCACAGGAGTAGCACCCCTACAAAACTTAACTCAAGATCTTTTAAAAGCGATCGCTGCTTTATTACTTTTATTCGGTTTAATGTTTAGTACAGGAGGCTTTTTACTACTTCAACCCCTTACAGGGTGGTTATCTCTTATTGTGGCTGTAGTTAGTGGTTTTGGGTTGCGAAAATTATCCAGAAAAACAATTATAGAGTAATCCCTCAAAAAATCAAATTGTACAATAGGAATAACTTTGCGTCTTTGTGCGACAGAATAACCCTATGACCAAGAACAACTCCCAATCACCAGTAAGCAAAATAGTTACCCAAGCGGTACAAACTATTCAAGCCAAGGTAAACTTTAACTCCTTACACCTCAAGGAAGGAAAGCAGATACCAGAAATTAGGGTAGAAGATGGTAGTGGGAAAGAACAAATTTACCCCGTCTTGGGCGATCGCTATACTCTAGGGAGAAGTTCTCGCTGTGATATTCAGATACCTAGTACCATAGTTAGTCAGGAACACTGTAGCTTAAGAAGAAACAAAAAACAGCCCCGCTCTTTTATAGTTGAAGATGAAAACTCTACTAATGGGGTATACAGAGGAAAACAAAGGCTCAAGTCTTTCTCTTTATTTCACGGAGAAAGTTTTACTCTCTCTCCTCCAGAATTAAAAGATACAGTCACCGTTAAATATTACAATCCACCCCCATTGTGGATGAACCTTGTTCGCTATGCTCTATACGGTACAGGGGGATTATTAGGGGTTTTAGTAATTTGGATTGGGATGGAATGGTTAAGAGTACCAGTATATCCTTTACCAAGAGAGTCAGGCAAACCAGTAGTAGTATATGCCAGAGACAGAAAAACTCCCATCAATCCTATTGCTCAAAACGCCCACAGAGAATTAAAAAACCTTAAAGACTTTTCTCCTTATCTCCCCCAAGCGGTTATAGCTTCTGAAGACAGTCGTTATTATTGGCATTTGGGAGTCGATCCTTACGGTGTAGCTAGAGCTATTGTAATTAATCTTAGAGCTTCGGGATTGAGACAGGGAGCTAGCACCATTACTCAACAACTTGCTAGAAGTCTGTTTAGTGAAGTGGGAAGAGAAAACACCGCAGGAAGAAAATTACGAGAAATGTTAGTCGCCCTCAAACTAGAAGCTTTTTATAGTAAAGATGAAATTTTAAAAACCTATCTCAATCGAGTTTATCTAGGAGTGGGTACTTACGGTTTTGAGGATGCAGCCCAATTTTACTTTGAAAAATCTGCTGCGGATTTAAGCTTATCAGAATCCGCTACCCTAGTGGCAATTTTACCAGCACCCAATGCTTACAACCCTGTTAAAGATTATGATACTGCGATCGCCTTAAGAAATCGCGTCATCGATCGGATGCGTAAGCTAGGAATGGTAACAGAAGAAGAAGCAGATCGAGCCAGGCGATCGCGTATTGAAGTGAGTCCTAATGCTCATCGTACTCTTTCTAGCACAATTGCCCCCTATTTTTACAGTTATGTTTTAGAAGAATTGCGAGGTTTGTTAGGAGCAGAAGTAGCCAAAGAAGGTAACTTTATTGTAGAGACAGCACTAAACCCAGAGTTACAAAAAGCTGCGGAATTATCCCTGCGTAACTTTGTCACCGAAGATGGAGCAAGATTCGATTTTGAGCAAGGAGCATTAGTTACCCTAGATACTAATACAGGGCAAATTGTCACCCTAGTAGGTGGTGTTGATTACAATAAGAGTCAGTTTAACCGAGCTAGCCAAGCTAAAAGACAACCAGGCTCCACATTCAAAGTATTTGCTTATGCTGCTGCGCTAGAAAGAGGAGTCAAGGCAAAAAAGAAGTATTCCTGTGACCCCGTTTCTTGGAAAGGACAAAAATATAAAGGTTGTGAAAGAAGTAGCGGAAGAATAGATATGTATGATGGTTTGGCGGAATCAGAAAACTCGGTCGCTATGAGGGTCGCTCAAGATGCAGGATTAAATAGAGTTGCAGACGTAGCCAAACGTATGGGTATAGAATCTCCCTTAACTTTAGCCCCTGGTTTAGTAATAGGACAAAGTGAAGTCAGTGTGCTAGAAATTACTGGTGCTTATGGTGCTTTTGCCAATGATGGTGTTTGGAATCGCCCCCATGCTATTAGCAGAATTTTAGATGGTGGAGATTGCACTGATAACAATGATATTGATACTTGTCGGGAAATCTATAATTTTGAGCGAGAGGAAGACAACCACAGAGAAGCTATCAACAAAAAAGTTGCAGAACGCATGACTAAAATGTTAAAAAAAGTCGTGGAAGATGGTACAGGAAGGGCTGCCAAATTGGGAGAAGGAGAAGCAGGAAAAACAGGTACAACTGATAATAATGTCGATCTTTGGTTTATTGGATATGTACCTAAAGAAGATCTAGTAACAGGTATTTGGTTGGGTAATGATGATAACTCTCCCACTCGCGGAAGTAGTTGGCAAGCTGCTACTTTATGGGGTCAATATATGAAAGAATTTGTAGATTAATATCAGGCGCATTTAAACTATATATTTTTGAATTAGAGAGTTTATGAATAATTGGAAAAAAATTACTTTAGGAATTGTTCTGGCTAGTTGTGTTTGTGGTTCTATAGAATCTGTTGTTGCTCAATAAGATACACCAATAAACGAACGGAGCATTGATCCTGGAGCAGTTAATAGTGCTTTTGATGGTAATTGGCGATTAAGGTGGAGAGATCGAGGAGGATTACTACATAATGGTCGTCTGTTTATGGATGGTAATTTTGGAACATTAATAGTTAATGTACGCCTTCCTAACGGAAGATTAATCAGCGCACAACAAGAAATGACTCTGATCTCTCAAAGAGATAAATATATTTTAAGAGGTTTTTCTCCTACATATCCAGGAAGTACAATTCCCAATCGCGATTACAGACCTGATACTTTTGAAATCAGACAATATGGATACAATTCACTATCGGTTAAAAATTGTTCTTCTGGAGATTGTTATCCAGTAGATATGAGCAGAATAGGTAGCAATAGCTATAGGGATAGGTAAACTGGTCAACATCTAATTTGTCCCTTAAGACTCATGGCGAGATGGGAAGACAATGATTCTTGAATAAACTTCGTCATGAGTACCAATATCCATGAGCAAAATCGACTGTTATCCAGAATTATCTTTTGAATTATTAGATGATTTGAAATATAAAAGTTTAGCTAACAACTATACAATAGCTGATTGTCATGAGTATCAAAGCTGAATATATTTTTTAGTCTGCTACTTGAAAAATTTTATAAGAATTTTTGGTTGAGATACTCCCCTCGAAAAAGAACTAAAAAACCTAGCAACCTGCATCTCCAACAACAGGAAGCTCTTGTGTCTTTCCCTCTGTAATAACCGTAATTGTCCCACTTGGGATGTTGACAGACTCGATTTCACCCTCAGCACCAGGAGTTATCTTAACTTGAACAGTAATCTTTTGATCTTCAGTTATAAAAGTTTGCTCAGTCTGCTGTCCGTAAAAATTCTCTCCCCTAGAGTTTGTCCTGTTCAATTTAGTCATTTTGCTGTCGAAAACCATAAAAGACATAGCATCTTCTAATCCATGAAAAAATAACGAGCCTTCTTTTTGGGGATTTGTTTCTGGTTTCCATAAAGTCATTCCACAACCACCACCACCAGCTTCAAACAATTCATCAGTGGTGAATGTCCCAACTTTAATGGACAGTATAGATGTCTCCTTACCTGAGTCGGTGGTAACATTAGTACTCAATGACTCTTCTGTAGCAATTTCATTACTATCAGGAGAAGAATTAGAACAACTAAACAATCCTAGAATTAGAATTAAGCCTAGCAATAACGAATATTTTTTCATTCAAAATAAGCACTAGTAATTAATTTACTCAGTAGGGACAACATCTGGAATTTCCGTTAGTAGTTGATCTCCACAATAAATCAAAATAGCTCTATATTCCAAAGATGATGCAGGCATTACATAATTTACTTTTGTGGGAGTAACTACTTGAATTACCATTCCTTCAGGCGGAGTAAGTAAGAGTGAAAGACGCTGGGCTGGGGGTTGTCGTCTGTCTAGAATTCCTGGTTTCCATTCAACTGTATAGCCAGGATTGGGCAAATCCACTTCCCCTACTATATTTAAGCTTGATTCGTTTTCTGCAACTCTATCTATCCAAGCGTGCCAATTACGGCTTTTCATAACAGCACAAGAAGAATCATTTAAAGGTTTAGCTAAAGGTTGAGAGAACCCATCGTCTGTATTCTGCGGGGATTGAGTTTCCTGTTTTCTCGTAGATTTTACTACACACCCAGTCAGCATCAGGGACAAAATTACTCTGAAAATTAAGGCAGAAAAATTTATTTTGGTTGACATAAATTTAAGAAATCAAAGATATTGTAGCACCTTTAACTAATATGAATAATTGCATATAGTTTACTCAATATCAATTATTTGACGGATTTGGGATAATCTCAGCTAAAATTCCCAGGAATAGGATTAATATCAAATATATAGATTTCAGTTTTTCCAGATGGACTATTTTTTGGGGAGATAATAGTCTATCTTTAGAGCTATTAACTTCCATTGCAGATTCCTTAAATCAAGAAATGGTCAAGTTTATCCTAGTCTTTGTTTAATACTCATAATTAAGATTTATCACGATACTCAAACCGTTATGCTTCTAAAATCAAGTATTTACCACTGTCAGCGCATTAAATTCTTAAAACAATGGTTGTATGGTATTACTATTCTGGGTACAGTTCTAACTACACAGATTGCTACAGCAGAGACAGTTATGGAAAAAGTAGCTAGAACAGGAGTTTTAACCGCAGGTACAAGCAAAGATGCACTTCCTTTTGCTTATGCTGACAATGAAGGGCAGTTGATGGGCTATTCTGTAGATATGCTCACCCTGATTAAGCAACAAATAGAAACAGAATTAGGTCGAGAAATTCAATTAAAATTAGTCGCGCTCGAACCGAAACACAGAATTCCTCAATTAGTAAATAATGATGTAGATATTGTTTGTGATGCTAGTAGTTTTACTTGGGAAAGAGATAAAAAAATTGATTTTTCTGTAAGCTATGGTCTGACAGGAACAAGTCTATTAGTCAAACAGAATGATTATTTAACTATTTCACAATCTTTAGTAGGCAAACAAATTGGTGTTTTGCCAGGAACTACTAATGAACTAGCAATTAAAAAGGCTGAACCTAGAGCCAACTTAGTTGCTTTTCGCGATCGCCAACAAGGTTATTCCGCTCTAAAACAAGGAAGAATTGACGCTTTTGCTGACGATGGTATTTTGCTAGAGGGCTGGTTACAAACTACCAATAATTTTGAAGATTTTGTCATCGCAGGTTACTATTCTCAAGAAGGTATTGCCTGTATGATTCCTGAAGATAACTCGCAATTTCTGAATAATGTCAATTATGCTTTGATTCGCTTCATGCAAAGTTTTTTAGCAGGGAAACAAGAATCTGTAGCTTTGTTTGATCGCTGGTTTGGTTCTCAAGGTAGAGTACCGTTGACTAAAGATTTACGGGATTTGATGTTAGAAAATATGCAACTTATTGTTGATTTTAAAGAGGAAATTCCGACAAGCGAACTATAGACTACTTCCTAAGGGCGAATTGGCTTCGCCCCTACTTCTGGAAAATTAGACTGTAAAATTCTCAGTGATGCGTTTCATCGCTTCATTAACATTATCTCGGCTGTTAAAAGCAGAAATACGAAAATAGCCTTCACCCGCAGCACCAAAACCCGAACCAGGAGTTCCAACTACATTAGTGTTGTACAGTAGTTTATCAAAGAAATCCCAGCTAGATAAGGGAGTTTTTACCCATACATAAGGTGCATTAACTCCGCCATAAACTTGCAATCCTGCATTAGTTAGTTGTTCGCAGATGATTTTGGCATTTTCTAGATAGAAACTGATTAAAGCTTTAATTTGAGCTTGTCCAGCTTCAGAATAGACGGCTTCTGCACCTCTTTGTACTACATAAGAGACACCGTTAAATTTAGTGGATTGACGACGATTCCACAATTTCCAGAGTTCTACATCTGAACCATCCGCAGCTTTAGCAGTAAGGTTTTTCGGGACAACTGTAAAGGCGCAACGAGTTCCTGTAAACCCTGCATTTTTAGAAAAAGAACGAAATTCGATCGCGCAATCTTTTGCTCCTTCTATTTCATAGATAGAATGGGGAAGGCTAGGATCGGTAATATAAGCCTCGTAAGCTGCGTCAAACAGAATAATGGAGTTGTTGGCTTTGGCATAATCAACCCATGCTTGTAAGTGTTCTTTGGTAGCAGTCGCACCTGTAGGGTTGTTGGGGAAACAGAGATAGATTAAATCAACTTTTTGTTCGGGTATTTGAGCGGTAAAGTTATTATCAGCACTGATGGGGAGATAAACTAATCCTTCATATTCTCCTTTCTCGTTGGCGAATCCTGTATGTCCAGCCATGACATTGGTGTCAACATACACAGGATAGACTGGATCAGTAACTGCGATCGCATTATCTTTCCCAAAAATATCTAAAATATTGCCACAGTCACACTTTGAACCATCAGAGATAAAGATTTCTGACGCATCAATACTGCATCCTCTAGCTTGAAAATCTTGAGTAGCAATTTTTTCTCTTAACCAAAGATAACCTTGTTCGGGACCATAGCCTTTAAAAGTAGCGCGATCTCCCATGTCTTCTACAGCTTTAATCATTGCAGTGCGACAAGCTTCAGGTAAGGGTTCGGTAACATCCCCAATCCCTAGTTTAATTACCTGTGCATCGGGATTCGCTTCTATAAAAGTGTTAACTCTTCTCGCAATTTCAGGAAACAGATATCCAGCTTTTAGTTTGAGATAGTTTTCGTTGATCTTAACCATTTATGATATTTCTTACTGTGAACACCATCTGTGAAGTAAGACTTAGGAATTGCCCGAGTCGCTTCCCAGGCTCAGTCAGTAACCCGACTAATACATACACGATGAACTACCTTTGGAGCAGCCACCACTTAGCGTGTAACTCCCGTGGGCGTAAGTTTCCGCACTTCCTGCGGTACACACAAAATTTTTTATTCACTTTTTTATCAGTTCCCATCTGCGCGGAAGTGAGTACGGGCTTGCTTACTATCGGATAGTTTTGCCTATCCTTGCTCACCGTTCTTACTAGAGTTAATTGCCTTTGTTAGTTAATAGGCTCGCTCGTTCTTGAGTCTTACAATTTACTCCCCTGACGCTGGTAAGTGATGTTCGTATTATTCCAGATTATAGTTGGGCTTTCAAACTATCGATTTAAGCGGTATCAAAATATTCTAGAGTAGCGATCGCTTGTTGAATAATTTTGTGATCACCACCTGTAATGAATATAGTTTTTATTCACAACGCTACTGGCTTATGTCCTCCATATACAGAAAAATTATAATATTTCCAGATAACATCAACTTCTGTAAAACCTATATCTTGCAGCCAAGCTAATTGACTCATTAGACTAGCTGGACAATCTTCTTCGTAGTGCTGAGGTAGCCATTTTTGTTCGATTTCTTCTAGGGAAACTTGCAACAGCATATATTCTCGCCATTTCTCCATGTAACACTCTTGGAGATGGGAACTCGAACCTAGAATCAGATCCGCGTTGTAAAAAACCCCACCTGGAGTTAGGCAATCATAAATCTGATGATAAAATTTGATTTTGTCATTATCACTTACCAAATGATGCAGTGCTAGAGAGGATACGGCTACATCATAGGTTGTATCAAACTGATAATCTTCAAAATTAGCAAGCTGATACCGTACATCATTATCAACATCACTAAGTTTTGCCTGTGCTAGGAGTAACATCTTTTCTGCTATATCAACACAAGTAATTTGAGCTTGGGGATAAATATCTTTAATCCGTCGCGCAATTGTTCCTGTACCACATCCTAGATCTACTACAGGAATAGATTGAAATCGCTCAAATGGTAGTGCAGCAACAAGAGCATCGAGCATTTGTTCGTAATAAGGAATAAGACGACGAATTATATTATCAAATTCTTGAGCTTCTGCTTCAAAGTGCTGTTTAACTTTTTCCATCAGGTTTCCTCCTATATAAATTACAGACATTTCCCTAAGCTAATTTCTATCGAGAGTAATCATTCCTTAAGTAATATTGGCTCGACAAGGTAAATTTTTTCTACAATCCGATACATTACCAATTAGGATTCGCTCCTAATATTTTGTCACCATTTAAGAAATTGCTCATGATTAATAAAAAGTTGCGTCAATGGTGTAGATACTTGAGCCTATTTTTGTTGTGCTTGGCTCTAACAGTGGGTTGCAACAGTAACCAAACTCCCACTACTACTACTACTACAGACAGTAACCGTATTTCTATCGGTACAACTCTTAAACCTCGAACTCTTGACCCTGCGGATAACTACGAATTAGCTGGATTGAATATTATCTACAATGTGGGGGAAACTCTTTATACCTATGAGTTAGGTACTACTGAGATAGTTCCTTTGTTAGCGACACAAATGCCTCAAGTGAGTGAAGATCGTATTACCTACACTATCCCCTTACGGGAGGGTGTGACTTTTCAAGATGATACTCCTTTTAATGCCGAAGCAATGGTTTTTTCTCTCAACCGCTTTATTACTAATGGGGGAAAACCTGCTTTTTTACTAGCTGATGTCGTAGATACCATTGAAGCTACAGCAGAATACGAAATTACAGTTAAACTCAAACAACCTTTTTCTGCTTTCCCTGCTTTATTGGCTTTTCCTGGTACTTGTGCAGTATCTCCTAAATCTTATGAGATTGGTGCAGGAAAGTTTAATCCTAATACTTTAGTTGGTACTGGTAAATATAAACTAACTGAGTTTAGCAGTGATTCCATTAGTCTTGATGTCAATGAAACCTACTGGGGAGAGCAACCAGCTAACGAAGGGATTAATATTCAAGTTTATGCTGGTAATTCTGCTAATTTATTTAACAGTTTCCGCACAGGTGCAATAGATGTTGCTTATCAATCTCTCGACCCTAATCAAATTAATAATCTGTTAACAGAAGCATCGGCAGATAAATGGCAAGTTATTGATGGTTCAGGTACAGTAGTTAATTATCTGGTTTTAAATCTCAATCAGCAGCCCTTAGATCAACTAGAAGTGCGTCAGGCGATCGCTGCTCTGATTGACCGCAATCTGATTAATCAAAGAGTACTCCAGGGACAAGGAGAATTAGTCTATAGTCTAATTCCTACTGCTTTTGCATCCTATAAACCTGCTTTTGCTGAGATTTACGGGGAAGCAAATATTAGCAAGGCAAAGGAATTAATAACTAAGGCTGGTTATTCTCGGGAAAATCCCGCAATTGTCGAAATCTGGTATCCTTCTGGCTCAATTACTCGCGGAATTGTCGGGGAAACTCTTAAAGCTTTAGTAGAAAAGGAATTAGATGGTGCAATTCAATTTGTTCCTCAAAGTGTAGAATCTGCTTCTTTTTTTAGTAATCTTAGTCAAGGGATTTATCCTGCTGCTTTAGCTGACTGGTATCCTGATTTTCTCGATGCAGATAATTATATTCAACCTTTCTTGAGTTGTAGTCAAGGTTCACAGAGCCAGGGTTGTCAAGAAGGCGCAGCCCAAAGTAGGGGTTCTTTTTACTACAGCGATCGCGTCAATCAACTAATTAACCAACAACGTCAAGAAGTTGACCCCGAAACTCGTCAAACTATCTTTGCCCAACTCCAACAAACTCTAGCTCAAGATGTCCCCTATATTCCTCTGTGGCAAACTAAAGACTATGCTTTTGCTCACAATGATATTCAGGGACTTACCATAAACCCCAGTCAAAATATTCCTTTCTGGACGCTCAAAAGAAATTCCTAATTAAAAAGCCTCCCCTAATTTTAAGGGAGGCTCTGTTTTACAAGACAGCTAAAGTTAATTTAGTAACCTAGAGTGCAGGAGTTTCACCAGGGAAAATAAAGTTAGCATTGCCAAGATCGTCAATGTTGACGTTCTCGATAATGATTGAGCTTTCATTTAAGCCATTACCAACGTCACCAGTACCAGCTAAAGAGCCTAAGTTATAACCTAATTCGGGTCTAGAACCAATATAGACATCAGAACCAACTTGGAAGAACGCATTTTCAAGACCTTGAGATAGACCATTGCTAAAGTCGTCGAAAGCAAACTGGTCGTTTCCATTAATGTTGAGTGCAAAAGCACTGAGGTCGATTTTGTCTTCGTTGACATTGAAGTCAGTAATCACATCGATATCGAAGTTTTTAAGGTCAGTATCAGGTTGGAAGACGAAGACATCAGCACCAGCACCACCAGTTAAAGTATCACTACCAGCACCACCTACGATAGTGTCTTCTCCTAGACCACCAAAGATTTCGTCATTATCTCTACCACCAAAAATAACGTCGTTGCCTTGTGAACCACGGATGGTGTCTTCTCCTAGACCACCTCTTAGGAGGTCATCCCCTTCACCACCATTAATTAAGTCATTACCTCTAGCACCAACGACAGTATCGTCACCACCTTGACCAAAGACAATATC
This sequence comes from Xenococcaceae cyanobacterium MO_167.B27, assembly GCA_030065935.1. Lineage (GTDB taxonomy): Bacteria > Cyanobacteriota > Cyanobacteriia > Cyanobacteriales > Xenococcaceae > JASJCP01. The sequence goes on along the minus strand of JASJCP010000004.1, from coordinate 76,763 downwards.
ATCACCAGCACCGGCATTGATAAAGTCGTTTCCTTCTACGAAAAATTCATCACTAGGAGTAGGAGAAATAGGAGGAGCGTTATCACCATAAATTAGGTCATTTCCAGTACCAGCGAAGATCCTGTCATTGTCAGCACCACCTTCGATAGAGTCATCACCACTACCACCGAAGATGTTGTCATCACCAACACCACCGAAGAGAGAGTCTCTTTGTGCACCACCATCAATAAGGTCATCTCCAACTTCACCTTTTATTTGGTCTTGACCATCAAATCCTTTTAGGGTGTCGTTACCATCATCTCCTTCAAGAATATCGTTTCCTTCTAAAGCAAATTCAGTGAAGAGTTTGGTAGTGTCATCATCACCAGGAGTTCCTAGAAAAATAACATTAGTAAGATTTGTCATGTTTGTTTGCCCTTAAAATTTTGGGTTTTCATATTGCCTAACAGTTAAGATAATAACGCATAACATGGACTTAAAACCATAAACTTTTGCTAAAAAAATATTAATTTTCTTTTTTATTGATATTCAATTTCTTGCTATTTTTTTTGTTAACTATAATCAATTATCAATGTAAAAAAAACTACATTTGCAAGTAAAAAAAATTACATTTAAAATATTAAAGGTAAATAAAATTACATCCACAAGCCTTGGGATTACCTAGTTGTATTAAATTACGTTACAACTATTCATAATTGTTGGAAAATTACAAATATAATGAACAAAAAACATCAAATAAATAATTCAGTTCTAGCTGCTTTACAGAACCTAATAGAAGTAGTCGCTCAACTAAGAAATCCTGATGGGGGTTGTCCTTGGGACTTGGAACAAACTGCGGAAAGCCTTATACCTTATATAGTAGAAGAAGCCTATGAAGTGATAGATGCTATCCAAAGTGATGATCAAAATGCGATCGCAGAAGAATTGGGAGACTTATTATTACAAGTAGTCTTGCAAGCACAAATTGCTCAAGAAAGCAACTATTTTTCTCTAGAAGAAGTAGCCCAAGGAATCACAGAAAAATTAATTCGTCGTCATCCCCATGTCTTCTCTGATGTAGAAGTTAACGGTGCTGAAGAAGTCAGTCAAAATTGGGAACAAATTAAGGCGCAGGAAAAAGGAGAAAGTCTCGAACAAGCTCAATTGTTGAGCAATAAACTGCGTCGTTATGCTCGAACTCTACCACCTCTTATGTCGGGAATGAAAATATCAAAAAAAGCTGCTGCTGCTGGTTTTGAATGGGAAAATATAGGCGGGGTTTGGGAAAAATTTAACGAAGAGTTAACTGAATTTAAAGAAGCCTTAAGCACTTCTGATAAAGCTCATCAGCAAGCAGAATTAGGAGATTTATTATTTACCATTATTAATCTGGCTCGTTGGTATGAACTAGATCCCAGTGAAGCTTTACAAGGAACAAACCATCGCTTTATCCAACGTTTGTCCATGATGGAATCCTTTGCAGAACGTCCTATTACAGAATATACTCTCTTAGAGTTAGAAGCCCTTTGGCAACAAGCCAAATCAAAAATTAATGATGGTTAACTTATATCTTGCACTCTTACACGAAAATATCTCAGTTTTGAGGTTTTAGATTAACAAAAAAGAATCTGCACAAGGCTTGCGCCCATAAAAGTTACAAAACAGCCCTTATAATAGGGAGTTATTGTACCAAAACTCTCATTAATTATTGTCGTACAGACCTAAATCCGCTTGATACAGGTCACATATAAGAATAGGATTTAGTATGATATATCGCGTCTCTACAAAATAATTAAAAAATCTCGCTTCCGCGCGGGTCTATTACCTACTATATAAGTACTAAACACCTTAATATTTAGTACTTATGTAATTAAAAGTACTAATTTAACGCAATAACTGCATCTCGCGATTAAAAAACTGCCGATAAAGAGTTTCTGTAACTAGTAAAGTCGCCATTAGATTAGTACAGACAATGGCGAAGATAATTAAAATTTGATACGAAGCTGCATTGAGGGGGTCGCTTCCTGCGATTACTTGACCTGTAAGCATTCCTGGTAAACTTACTAAGCCTACTACCATCATATTGTTTACAATCGGGATTAAGCCAGTACGAATCGCCTCTTTCTGGTAGCCAAAAATGGCTTGTTTGGGAGTTGCGCCTAAAGAAAGCCTGGTTTCAATTTCAAGCCGATGTTGTTGAATTGCTTTGACTAGGCGATCGCCAGCCAAAGCAGCAGCATTCATTGCTTGTCCCAAGATCATTCCTGCAAGGGGTATTAAATATTGGGCTTCATACCAGCGCGGAGGCTGAATAATTAGAAGGATAATATAGCTTAAAGTTAGGCTAGTGCTACTTACTAAGGAGAGCCACACTAAAGGTAATATTCCTTTGATTTTGCGATCAATACGATTACGAGCAACTATAGCTGCAATAGATGACATGACGATTATTATGCCTATCACAGCTAACCAGTTGTCGAGGGCGAAAACTAAATCTAAGACATAACCTACTACCAAAAGTTGTAATAAAGAACGCCCCGTTCCCAAAGCTAACTGTTTTCCTAACCCTAAGTTTTGCCATAAGGATAAAGCAATTGTCATTCCCATTATCCCTAAAGCTAACGCCAAATCAAAAGAGTCTAGTTCGATAGCACTATTCATTCAAAACTAAGTTCTATCCAAGCAAGTTTAAAGCTGACCACTCGCTATCGCCATTATGCTAATCACTGCGATGCTAGTCACAGATAGTGCAATTGCTAAAGCTAGGGATTTTCCCACATTGGAAGAAGATGAAGTTTTCATTCTTTTGTTACCTCTTTGTGACAATTTTCTAAGCAGGACATTTATTAAAAAAAATTAGAGTTTTTAAGAGCCAAGCTTTTGGGATCAATTTAAAAACATCAACCAAGCTATGCTCATTGAAAATAAACTAGTCCTTTATAATTATTTATTATAGGGAAAGTACTTAAATAAGTCTTGAGAAAAGTTATGTTTATTCATATAATTTTATAAAAGTAAACAAAAACCCTAAGTACTTTTACCCAGAACTCTAGTCAAAAGTAATAAGTAGTCGGTGCATCAGTATGAAGGGATAGTTGAAATAGGCACTAAATAATTGATCAAGCTCAGATTATGAGTTTTTACTGAGGTTGTAACTATTGCACCTATGCCAGACTCGGGAAAAGAGTTAGCTGAAGTATCATCAAATGGTTGAGAGCGCACCCAGTACTAAAACCCGTAATAAGTCACCCAAAATTGAAAATCTACAACAAGAGGTCATTAACTTATTAGATGATATCGGTAGTCTCATCGATCATACTCAAGCAAGTTTAACTCAGGATGCTTCTGGTAATAAATATAGCCAGTTTCAACAGCAATTAGTAGAAGCAAGTCAAAATGTAGCAGATTTACAACTGAAAATGGCAATCGTCGCCCCAATGAAAGCGGGAAAATCGACTATTATTAATGCGATCGCAGGACAGGAATTGTTACCAAGTTGTGCGACAGCGATGACAACTCTCCCCACAGAAATAGCTTTTAGTACTAAACTCAGAGAACCGATACTGACTCTAGAAGCAGAAACCCTTAATATTTTTCAAGACATCTATCAAGACATTAAACAGCAAATAGCCAACTCAGGAATTGAATCACTACAGCAAAAACTGGCTCGATATCCTCATCTTTTAGACTTATTAGAAGCAATAAATACAGCAGATTTTCCTTTCTCGAATCAAATCGAAGGACGTGCAGCGATCAACAAAGCTTTAAATCACCTCAATCATATTATCCGTCTTTACTGCGCCCTCGAACCCTTAAAAGACCCCTTAGCCCAATTTACCGAAGTTCCTTGTATTACCACTCCTTTTTTAGGTATATCAGGAATTTCCCCAGCTAAAACCCTTGGTAATTTAGTAATCGTTGATACTCCAGGTCCCAATGAAGCAGGAGAAAATCTTAGACTTACTACAGTAGTAGAAGAACAGTTACGTCGTAGTTCTATTGTTTTAATAGTTCTTGACTATACCCAACTCAATAATGAAGCAGCCGAAGCTATCAAAAAACAAGTCAAGCCTGTTTTAGAATTAATTGGTCAAGATAATCTCTACATCGTCGTCAATAAAGTAGATCAACGCCGTAAAGGAGACATGACTAGGGAACAAGTCAGAGATTTTGTCATTGCAGATTTAGAATTAAATGGGTCAGATGTCAGTAACCGAATCTTTGAAGTATCAGCTATTCGCGCTTTTGCAGCGACCCAATTTTTACTAGAAGTTCAACAAAATCCCAGAATAAAACTTTTAGAAATTGCTTCTCTTGAGACTATCGCCCAAGAAGTTTTCGGTATTGATTGGGATGAACAAATCGAGGATTTTACAGTCAAATTCTTAGCTAAAAAAGCTCTGAAACTATGGAAAAAATCTGGTTTTTCTCCTTTCCTACAAGAAGCAATTTCCACATTAATGGCGACTGCAGCACCTCGCTGTTTGATGTCGGCTTTAAACCTGAGTCGTTATCGTCTTTTAGAGTTAAAAGATGATTTAAGCCTTCGCAGTAATGCAATTAATCAAAACACGGAAAAGTTACAACAAGAAATTAAAGCCTTAGAATCGGATTTAGAATATTTAGAAACCTGTAGTTCTAATTTAAAAGAAATTGGTGAAATCAAAAATCGCTTACATGAAAATCTCGAAACCATCCTAGCCGATTTAAAAACACAAGCTAAATTCAGCTTAGAAGATTACTTTAATGAAGCGGAATATCAAAGAGGAGATCTTGTTAAAAAAGCTGACATAAAAACTAGAGAATTACTTTTAAAAAATATTGGGGATTTTGATTTATTACCCAAATGGATAGCGGACAACCTCAAATCTAATTTAGAACACAAAACAGCAGCAACTATTCCTTTCACTACAGAAAAAGAAGCTAAGATTTTTACCCAAAAAGCACTAGCTTGGTCAAGAAATAGGTTAGATACTTTAATTTTGACTACTAGAAAAAATATCGAAGTCGAAATTGAGCAAGCAAGTACTACTTTAATTGATTGTTTGACCAAAGAAACTCAACCCATAATTGAGCGAGCCAAAGTAAGATTGCAAACTAATTTTGAAATAGATTTACGTCTGCCTACGCCAGAAATTGGAACAGAAAATGATCTTGAAGTAAATCAAAATTTTGTGAAAACAAAAACTCGCTTAGTAGAAGGAGATTATGAAGAAAGAATAGTCAAAAAGCGAGCTTGGTACTACTGGTTTGGTATTGTGCCATTTTACAGTACAGAAACTTATCAAAAACCATATAAACAGGAAAATTATTATACTGTTTCACTTCAGGAATTAGTCAACGAGATTAATATTCATAGTGAAAATTTTATTGAAAATGTCAAGGTCAAAGTTATTCAACATTTAGAGGGTAACATCCAAGAACAAGTAGATGATTTTTTTGCTCAACTTGACGACTATTTAAGCAGCTATTTAAAAAATATTCAACAAGCACAGAGCGATCATCAGTTATCCTTAGAACAGAGACAGGAACTATATAAACAAATTGATGCTCTAGTTCCAGAAACTACAACTTATCTTCAGAAAACTGATAAGTATCTTGAAATTACTCAACAATTTCTTGGTAAATTGAAACTATAGGCGTTTAAATATTCTCTAGATTATATTTGCTAATGGGGATTGAGGACAGTTGAATTTCCTAACACTGGGCGTTTCTAAAGCTAAAGACGATAAAAACTGCTGTATCATAACTCTAGACTCGATAAAAAAACTAAGCTTTTGATCCTAATCCTTCATCCTTCATTCCTCATCATGAAAGTTGACTATAGCAAATGTTGAAATTAGAAAAATTTTTAAATTATTACAAGAATCGCAAAGTAGCAGTAGTCTTAGCTTTATTGGGAACAGTAACCCCTATACCTGGGTTACACAAATTTTATCTAGGACAGCCAATTTGGGGTATTGTTTATCTGTTGCTTAGTCCCGTATCAATTTCCATAACGATCGCTGCTTGTGCTATTGATGCAGTTTGGTATTTGAGTCAAGATATAGAACAGTTTGAATTGCAGTTTAATGGGCAAACTAGTAACCTCTTGACCAACAGTAATCAAGTAAGCGCGATCGCAGAAGCCTTACGAGAATTAAATCAATTACGAGAGGAAGGTTTAATCACTGAATATGAGTTTGAACAAAAGCGTCGTCAGTTATTAGAAAAAGTAGGTTAAATAATAAGTAGCAATGCGGTGCAAAAGTTATCTTTAAGCATCAACAAGTATCAGTTTGGCTTTGTAGCTCATCAATTTGAGAAACACTATAATCAATCGAAGTTACTAAATTGTAATGTCTGAATATCTTAGTATTGCTGAAAATATTAATACTTCAGCCGACCAATTAAGAGAATTGGTGGCTAAAACTAGCGATAGTGAAATAGTTGCTGCTGTCGCTAGAAATCCTAATATACCAATAGATTTATTAATCCATCTGGCTTGGGATTATCTCCATGAAACAGATAAAAATCCAGCTTTAGAACTGATCCTGGTTGAAAACCCTAATCTTGTTGAAGATATTTACTACACATATTTTGAGTCCGCTTCTCCTCATTTTTACAAGCCAGATTGCTACGGTGGAGGGACAGACTCATTCTTCCTTCGGCTGCCACATTGGTTTTTGAATAATGGTTTAAAACATCCAGATGAAAACATTAGAAGTTTGGTGGCTGGAAATATAAATACACCAGAAGAGTATTTAGAACAATTAGCAGAAGATGAATCTTGGCAAGTCAAAACAGCAGTAGCTCACAGCCCGATTACTCCTGCAAAACTTTTAGAAAAATTAGCAGAACATGAAGATGAAGATGTTAGAATTGCAGTTGCCGAGAATACAAATACTCCCGTTTTTGTTTTACAACGATTAGCAATTGAAGAATCAGAGGTTGGAGAAAAAGCTGAAAACACAATTGCTGAACTAGCATCATAAACTATCCACTGTTGCTGATTTGTAGGGGATTGTGTAAATAAGAGACTATTTTTTAATACAGCTAAAGACCTAGGAACTATTATTATTATTTCTTGTTTTAGTTAATAAAAATTCTATTAAAGACTAGAGCTTTTTTGTTCTTGTTGATCTAAAAGATTTTCGGCAATTTCATACCAGATTTTACGGTATTTAGTATGCTCCGCATTTTCAGTAAGTATCACACCTTTTAACTCAGGATATTGACGATAAAATATTCGATCTACTTGAGTGTAAAAATCACTAGAATCTAATTCTAAAGCTTGAATGCGTTGATAAATATTTTTTTGTTGTGTTTCTTCTCTAACGCTTACTCCAGTATTATCTACAGTTTCTTGGTAGTCATTAGCTAAAAGTCTCAATTTAACGACAGAAAATGAGGCAATTCCTGGTAGGGTAACTACCCCTATAATAATTAATACCCATTGCCACCGATAAATATTATGGTTTCTAATATAAGGTAAATTATCAACTGTAGTAGAAATTTTTACTACTTCTGTTTTGATTTTACTTAAGTTACTCACCAAAGAATTTTTTAAACGAGCAATATTACTTTTATAACTACTAGTAGCTGGGGATGAATTTTTTGTAGTACTGTCTTTTGGCGCAACAATTAAAGTGCGTAAGCGCGAGATGAAATCTGCTACTGCAAAACTTTGTTCTTTGTTTAAAGCTTCTTTTACCTCGGTTGCTGACTTATAGCGATCGCGTGGACGATAAGCTAGCATTTTATTGAGAATTCTTACTTTAGCAGAGCTTATTTCTACTTGTGATTCCCAGTTCCATTTCCCTTCTCGACTATTGTATAGTTCCTCAGGAGATTTACCCGTTAACAAGACTAAGATTGTCGCAGCTAAGGAATATAAATCGCTATTGGGAAAAGCTCTTCCACTCAGCATTTGTTCTTCTGGAGAGTAGCCTTTTTTACCGATTAAAGTGACAGATTGTCCCGAAGATTGAGAAACCGCATTAGCAGCTAATTTGACACAACCAAAATCTATTAATACAGGCTTACCATCATAGGTTCGCCGAATCAAATTATCTGGGGAAATATCTCGATGAATTAAATTTTGGGAGTGAATATACTCTAAAACCGGGAGCAATTCCATTAGTAATTCTGTAATTTCCGATTGGGAAAATGTACCGCGATTTTTTAACAAATCCCAGTAAGTCTGTCCTGGTATGTACTGTTGTACCAAAAACAGAGCTTTTTTCCCCTCGATTCTAGTCCTCAATAAAGCTTCAAATCGTGGAATCTGATCGTGTTTCAGTTTGTAAAGAATTCCTGCTTCTCTTTCAAATAAGGCTTCGGCTTTTTGGACTTCGCGATCGCCACTTACTTGGGGAGAAAACTCTTTTAGAACACAATATTCGTTGTAGCGATAAGTATCTTCCGCTAAATAAGTTCTGCCAAAACCACCTCGTCCAATTTGTTTAATAATCCGATAGCGATCGCTCAGTATAGTACCATCTCGTAGTAAAGAGGATGTTGCCATATTTAGCCGTGATAACTCTCAAAAGATTAAAGCTATTCTAGCAAGGGATTTTTGTTTGTCATCAACCACTTAACTTAGATCTTAGATAATTAATATTTTTGCGAGCTACCACAGCAACTAAATTAATCACCAAACAAGTTGTCCCTAATCCTGCCAAGATGAAGGTAACAGGGGTAATTACACCGATAATAAACCAAGTAGCGATGTGAAGAAATAAACTTAAAGCCAAGATTGTGCCAATGGTAACAACAGTTTTAATCTGTAATAGAGGACGCTGCATCGCCAAGAATACTAAAGTTAGTAAAGTAGCTAAAAGATTAGCAGGAACCAGAAAAGAGCAAATAGCAACGCAATTCTGACGAGAAAATTCAAAAATAGGTTCTAAATCAAACACAGTATTCTAATTTAAGGTTTATTTTACTTTAGAATACCATCTAAATATTTGAGAAGAGGAGCAACATTAAGCCATTTTTACCGATAAATCAGGGTAAAATCGCCCCCCTGTAGGAAATCTTGGAGCTAAAAACCCCTCAGCTTCTAACTCTTCCCTGATGTAACAATTATTAAGTATTTGTGTAACTAATTAATAACAAAATAAAATTAAATTATCGTTAATTTACATTCTTTAATATAATAGTAAAAGATAAACAATTAAGTATTTTTACTTATCATTATAACTATGATAGCGGATCAATTTCCTTGGCTTACCGCCATCGTCCTACTCCCTCTCATTGCTTCCTTTGCTATTCCTTTTCTTCCAGACAAAGAAGGCAAGCTTGTACGCTCCTACGCATTGGGTGTTGGCATCGCAGACTTTGTATTAATGTGCTACGCATTTTGGCAGCAATATAATCTTAATGATGCTCACCAACTTCAACTGGTAGAAAAATATCCCTGGATACCCCAGTTAGGGTTGAGTTGGACGGTTTCGGTAGATGGATTATCTGCGCCTCTAGTTTTGTTAGCAGGATTTGTCACTACCCTTTCGATTTTGGCAGCGTGGCAAGTAGATCGTAAACCTCGTTTGTTCTACTTCCTGATACTTTTACTCTATTCTGCTCAGATTGGAGTATTTGTCGCCCAAGATATGCTTCTATTCTTTATTATGTGGGAACTAGAGTTAGTTCCTGTATATTTACTAGTATCTATTTGGGGTGGAGAAAAACGTCGTTATGCAGCTACTAAGTTTTTACTATACACAGCAGCAGCGTCTATTTTTATCCTGATAGCAGGACTAGCAATGGCATTGTATGGAAACAACTTTACTTTCGATTTAGCTGCTCTCAACTTAAAAGATTATCCCTTGGCTTTAGAGATACCCCTATATGCAGGATTACTCATTGCCTTTGGTGTTAAACTAGCTATCTTCCCTCTACATACTTGGCTTCCTGATGCCCACGGAGAAGCATCTGCCCCTATATCCATGATTTTGGCAGGAGTTCTCTTAAAAATGGGTGGATACGGTTTAATAAGATTTAATTTAGAGCTTCTACCCGATGCCCACGCTTATTTTGCACCGCTACTAATAGCTTTAGGTGTAATTAATATTGTCTATGGTGCATTTACCTCTTTTGGTCAGTCTAATATGAAGCGTCGCTTGGCTTATTCCTCAGTTTCTCACATGGGATTTGTCTTACTGGGTATTGCTTCTTTCACCGACATCGGTATTAGTGGTGCGATGCTACAGATGCTTTCTCATGGGTTAATTGCAGCAGTGCTTTTCTTCTTAACAGGAGTAACCTACGACAGAACTCATACCCTATTCATGGATAGAATGGATGGTATTGGTCAAGTAATGCCCAAAGCCTTTGCCCTATTTACCATCGCTACAATGGCTTCTTTAGCACTTCCTGGGATGAGTGGTTTTGCAAGTGAAATTGCCGTTTTTGCTGGCATAGTTACCAGTGATGTTTACACATCTAGCTTCCGTACTGTGATAGTATTTCTGGCTGCGGTGGGGCTTATTCTGACTCCTATTTATTTGTTGTCGATGCTCAGACTAGTATTCTTTAACTCCAATGAAAATCTGGCTTGTGACCTCAACAAATCCCTAATTAAAAATACTGACAACGAACCAGCAGTATGTTTTGGTAACAGTTGTGTTTTACCTGAAGAGGCTACTTTTAATGATGCTAATTCCAGAGAAATCTTGATTGCTGCTTGTTTTCTCGTCTTAATTATTGGAATTGGAATTTATCCGAAGTTAGCGACTCAGATGTATGATGTGAAGACTGTTGCAGTCAATGCTGAATTGCGTCAATCTCACACTAAGATTGCTGAGATGAATCATGAAACTTATGCTCAAAATATCTCAATTCCTTCAATAGTTGAACCAGAAATTGCAACTCTATTAAAGTAGTAAAATTTATCTCAAAATAATTTTCTTTTAGATGCGATCCCAAATAGGATCGTATTTTTTTAGCATTCAGCATTCTAAGTACAGCAACTAAGAGATAGATTAAAACAATAATAATGTAAGGGCGAATGGTGATTCGCCCTTACAGGGTTTATGGGTGCCAACCACTACTTCGACTGCTATAGCTAGGCAACATTATTTACACATTTTTCTTCATAGAATTTATCACTGCATCAGCTACTTATTTTCTGCCAGCCCATCTGCTTGGGGTTAAAATCAGGGTCAAAACAAGTATGCTTGTCGTAATAGACTGTGTAAGGATACTCTATAGGTAACTTAGCTTGAGTCAAATTGGCACCAGCAAAAGAAGCCTGGGATAAATAAGCTTTTTGTAAATTTGCTCCTTGCAAATTAGCAGATTGAAAATTAGCTTTTTTTAAATGAGCTTGCTGAAGATTAGTCTTCATTAAAAAAGCTCTTTCAAAATTGACTTCTGTTAAAATTGCTTTCGTGAGATTAGCTGAGTTTAACTCCACTTGAACGAAACTAGAGCCACTAAAATTAGCCATAGTTAAATCAGCTTCTTTTAAATTAGAACCATCAAGTACAATTTTTTTGAGACTGACACCCATCAAAGTAGCTTTGGCTAAATCGGTTCGCTTAAAATTAGTCATTCCTTGAGTTTAATCTTTGATTAGGGAATAGGGCTTGGCAAATGATCTAGAATTGGGGTTATAGATATTAAACAGATTAGCTAAGAAAAAATCTACAGTAAATTGTTTAAGGTAGCCAAGCTCCACAGCTAAGTTATGAAAGCGAATTTTTGGTTCTCGTTGTTTTTGTAACTTTAATATTCTTTGAATCTGAGTTTTATTTAATAATCCTGCTTCACTAAAATAATATACTAAAGGTTTTTTTTGTGGCTGGTGCAGCAAATTTGACCATTGCAAGACAAAAAAATCAGCAGTTTTTTGACTAATCCAACCATGTAAAGCTAAAATTTCTCCAATTCTTAAATCATGTTCCTGCTGTTCCTGTAAAGCTATTTTAATTTGACTAGGGGAAACTAACCCTGCTTCTACTAGAATTTCTCCTAGTGGTTGTTTGGATTTAGAAGCTGACGAAGAGTCATTCATGGGAATTGATAATTGGCAGAAAATTGCTTAAATCACTATTTATTCCGCCGATTATAACAATTCATTGTAGATTTTGTTACATGGTAGTTTCACGGTAGGTAATGTAAATATTTACCTAATTTTTACAAATTCGCGTCTTTAATTGATTATTGATTCAAATATTCCACGCTTTTTGTAATCTTACCCAAAAAGTTCTTAAAGTTTTATTAACTTCATGACGAAACATCCATTTTTGAAATTCTCTTTCGTATTTTTCCCCTTGAGATTGAAAAGTGTTCCATCCCTGAAATGCTACCCCTAGTCCCCAAAATAATAGGATATAGACCGACCAAGTTATAGCTCCTGTCATTAAAAAATTAATAGACAAGAGAAAACTGTTAATAATGACATATTTAATTAATTTTTGTTTAAAGCGATCGCGTCTAAACAAATCAAAAGCGTGACGATTTTCGTCTATTTTCTTACGCTCTAACCAATCTTGCTCCGCAGCTTGTATGGTTTTGGGGTCGATGTCCAATTCTGAAGCTATTTCCCAGAGTTGTTGTCTGGTTAATTCGTCATCTTCCCCTTTACGAGCAAGTGCAATTTGTATGATTTGTTGGATATCTTCAGAATTATAGGTTTCAGGATATTGTAGAGGAGAATTAGTCATGGCTTTTCTACGATATCTACTCTCTTATTATGCCTGATTATACGCAGTTCCGACCGTACTCAACAGGACGGTTTTTACTCTACGTTATGATAAATGAGATAGTTTTACCTTTCGTTACAATCTTTGTAAGACCAGAGGGATTTTTGAGATACTCCCTTCACTAATAGGAGATTGTCCTTTGACACTCTCCGCACTCTTTTGTGACGGAGATTCTTAAGAGATTAAGAATCCTTAAAGGGTTAGCCAAAAACCCGCTATTCTCTCGCCCACCCCTTCCAACCTTCCCCTACAGGGGAAGACCATATGTTCTCTCCTTTCAGGAGAGATTAAGAGAGGTGGGTCTGAGCATACTTTTAATTTAGATATCGTCAGCTATGTTTATCAATTTTGTTTCGCTATCTCTGAAAGCTTTATTTGTAAAGGCTGGAAGTGGAGTGTTTAACACCGAGCTTAGGATTTCCCTAGGCTAGCTTTTAACCACAGCGTCCAATTACTGGGAGTCTCACCCTCAATTCGTGATGTCTTCACGAGTTGCGTTCCTAACATCTATATTACAGGAGTTCCAGTCAATGGTATATAAAGATGTTGCTTCGATTTTCTATATTCCACGGGCATTAAAATGCCTCGTGTCATTGTTTCTCCGCGAGCTAAAGCTGCGCGGTTTCCAAACTCCCGTGAGGTTTTCATGAATAATAATATTCGTATTGGAAATTTATTTGGTATTCCTTTTTATATTAATCCTTCATGGTTTTTCATTTTAGGATTAGTCACCCTGACTTATGGTGGCGAATTAGCAAATTTTCCGCAATTAAACGGCATAATACCCTGGATATTGGGTTTATTTGCAGCACTTCTTTTATTTGCTTCTGTTTTAGCCCATGAATTAGGTCACAGCTTTGTGGCGATCTCTCAAGGAATTAAAGTTAAATCCATCACCCTGTTTTTATTTGGTGGTTTAGCCACTCTAGAGAAAGAATCAGAAACACCCTTACAATCTTTGTTAGTAGCGATCGCAGGTCCTTTAGTCAGTTTACTCTTATTCGGTGTTTTTGGATTTATTAGCGTTATTGTGCCTGAAAATCCGCCACTACAAGCTATTTTTTCCTTACTAGCCTCGATTAATCTAGCTTTAGCCATATTTAATATGATTCCTGGCTTACCTTTAGATGGAGGTAACGTCCTCAAATCTATTGTCTGGAAGATTACAGGAAATCCCAACAAAGGAATTATTTTTGCTGGAAGAGTCGGTCAGTTTTTTGGTTGGTTAGCGGTGATAGTTGGGGGTTTAGCCATTCTAGGTATTAGTCCTATCGGCAGTTTTTGGACTCTTTTGATAGGTTGGTTTTTATTACAAAATGCAGGATTTGCTGCTCAGTCTGCCACAGTACAAGAGAAACTAGACCAATATACAGCTAAAGATGCCGTAATTCCCAACAGTCCCATTGTCTCTGCTAATCTTACTTTACGAGGATTTGTCAACGACTATGTGATTGGTAAACAACAATGGCGTAAGTTCTTGGTAGTTAATGAAACTGGACAATTACTAGGTACAATTGGCAATGATGACCTTAAAAAAGTTGCTACTTCTCAGTGGACAGAGTTTACCATCGAGACTTTAGTAAAACCTTTGGATGATATCACAACTGTAAAATCAGACCAATCTTTACTGGATGTGGTCAAACTAATCGAAACTCAAAATATCAAAGAATTAGTAGTAGTTACTGATGAGAATGTAGTGGTAGGATTGATTGAGAAAGCTTCAATTCTCAAGCTACTACAAAAAGAGGCCCAAATGAAGAACCAAAAACCAGAGTTAGTATCAAGTTCTGTCGAATAACTGTAGGTGGGGCATCGTTCCACCTACATAAATTATTATTACTCTTTGACTGCTTGTTCTGAGGCTGCGCGTTGCGCTCTTACTTCTCTTCCTAAAGCTTCTAGTGCTTTAGAAAACTGAGGGTCTTCGAGAGTCCCAATGAGACTGCGATCGCTTTGTAGCTTTTTCCGTTGGGATTCTTCAAGCTCAACAATAATATCTGGTGGGATGCCTTCTTTATTGATATCTCGACCGTTAGGAGTCAAGTATTTAGCAATCGTAACAGCTAATCCTGAACCATCTCCTAAAGGACGCACTGACTGTACCAAGCCTTTCCCAAAAGTTTGTGTTCCGACTAAAATAGCCCTACCGTTATCTTGTAAAGCTCCAGACAAAATTTCACTAGCACTAGCAGAACCGCCATCTACTAAAATAACCAAGGGTTTATCGGTTAAAGCATTTTTATTTGCCCATTTGCGCTCTCTTTCTCCTCCTCGATCTACGGTAGAAACTATAGTCCCTTCTTCTAGCCACATTCGAGCAATATCAATACTGGAGTAAAGTAAACCACCAGGATTAGAACGTAAATCCAAAATATATCCTACGACTTCTTTTTGTTCTAAATCGCGAATGGCATCTCGCATTTCCCGAGATGCTTGTCCGCTAAACTGAGTCAGGCGGATATAACCAACTGTACCGATAGACGTATCTTCCACACTAGCCCTTACGGGGTGAATTTTAATTCTAGCTCTAGTAATCTCGTAATCTCTTGCGCCACCTTCTCTTTGTATAGTTAGAGTTACCCGAGTACCTGGTTTTCCTCGAATTAATTTAACGGCTTCATTAACATCCATTCCTTTGGTATCTGTGCCGTCAATTTTGGTAATAATATCTTTAGCTAAAATCCCCGCTTCAAAAGCAGGAGTATCTTCTATGGGAGAAATAACGATTAATCTATCTGTCTCCTCGTCTTTGGCAATTTGAATTCCTACTCCTGTTAGCTCTCCAGAAGTATCAATTTGCATATTTTTGAATTCTTCTGGGTTCATAAACCTAGTGTAAGGGTCTCCTAATCTTTCCAACATAGCGCGAATAGCATCATAGGATTCCTCTTTACTGGAATAGGAACGAGCTAAATATTCTCTACGAACCTGTTGCCAATTAAGCCCATTAAAATTTGTATCTACGTATTGATGATTAACAATTTGCCAAACTTCATCAACCAGTGTTTTGGGTTCATTTTCAATAAAAGCTTGACTTTGGGACAGACGAATTCCTGCTCCTGTTACTGCTACAGTGGAAAGGGCAACGGCAGTTGTCCCTAAAACAAGCCCGCGTTTTGTGATTACCATAGGATGAATATATAGTGTGAGTAGGAGACCTCTTAGATCAATAATAAAGCTTACTTTATCATAGGTGACTAGTAAGGGTTGTAATTTAACCTTATTAACCACCATTCGTCACAAAAAAAACACAAAAATTAAACATTTTTGAAGCTGATGCCTGCCTCTTCTTTTCCGAAGCTTGAAGATAAGATATCTTTACTCAAGCAGCAGAAACATAAGTTACGACAACGTTTTTTATGGCGTTCTATATTAGTAAGTACTATTGCTACTAGCTTACTAACTGCTACAATTATACCCCATGGACAAATTAAACATCCTTCTCAAGTCCAAATTGAAGGAACAAACCTAATTGCTGAGACGACAATTCATCATCTTCTCAATATCCAATATCCTGAATTTATTTGGCAGATTCCATCTCAAAAGTTGAGTCAAAATTTGGAGTCGATTCCACCTATAGCTGATACCAGAATTAACAAGCAACTTTTTCCCCCTGTGTTACAAGTGTTCATACAAGAAAGAAACCCTGTAGCAGTAGCAATATCAGCATCAGGGAATAATTTAGGTTTTTTGGATGCTCAAGGAATTTGGCTTGACCCCAAATATTATGAAGATAGTGGCACAAAAATTGTTATTGGCGGACTTAAAGTCCTTAATTTTCAGTCTAGTTATAGTTCTGTTTGGTCAGAGGTTTATCGTTTAATTAAGGCTTATCCTAGTATTAAGATTTTAGAAGTCAGATGGGATAATTCCCATAATTTATATCTCAAAACCAGCCTGGGAACGGTTTATTTAGGCTCAGATCTGTCTTACTTGGAGAAGCAGTTTACTGCTATGGCAAGCCTGAAAAATTTACCAAACCACTTACAACTGAGCCAGATTTATTATATCGACTTAACCAATCCAGAACGATATTCAATTCAAAAATATCCCGAACGCTAATCAATTGTGTGACAGCTAAAGGTTAGCTCTGACTGCTTCTTGGAAACGAATTTCATCTCGATGAGGATCAACTCGGCTGACTTTGACTTCTAGGCGATCGCCTAAATAAACGTTGCGTTCAAAACGATGGGGCAATTCTAAGCCTAAATCTTCGATTAAAATTATGCCCAACCCCTCATCTTCTCTTAACCAACGTAAAACTAGAGCTTGCCAAATTGATTCTGCATTACGGCGTAAATATTCCAATCCCCAATAGCGGTTAGTTTGACGTTCTACAAGAGTCGCTTCATAAGCAGAAGTCCCTACACTATAAAGAATTTCTTGTAAGCGTTCTTTAGAGAAGGGTAATTTATCCCCCCTTAAATGAGCTTTTAACTGGAAATGAGCCAAAAGGTCAGTGTAGCGACGAATGGGGGAAGTAACTTGAATATAGTTATCTAGACCTAAACTAGCATGGCGTAGGGGAGTAAGGCTCATTTCGCTTCTAGGCATACAGCGACGTAAGGCGCAATAACGTACTGGACCTGCTGGTAATAGTAATAATTCTTCTTCTGGGGGTAATTCTGGTTGAGGTTGTCCTCGAAAAGGCAAGGGTATATTATTTTCTTTGGCGTATTGTCCTGTTACTTCCCCTGCTAAAATCATCATCTCTGCTACTAAATGACGAGATTGAGAACCATCTAGCAATTCAATAGTGATTTCTTCATCTTTGACTTTAATAGATGATTCTGGCATTTGGATTTGAATTGAGCCTTGGCTTTTGCGCCATTGTTGACGTAGAGTTGCAGCTTTAGCCAGTTCAGCAATTTCTGGCTCTTTGGTTAATCCCAATTCCAGCATCTCATCAACATCATCGTAGGTTAGACGATAAGTTGGTTTAATGAAACTCGGTCTGATGATGTAGTCTTGGATCGCACCAAGCTCATCCAGAACAACCCCAAAGCTCAGTGCGTGACAGGTTTGACCCTGTACTAAACTCATCGGTCCTGTAGCTAACTCAGAAGGAAACATGGATATCATCCCTGTGGGAAGATACAAACTAGTGCTACGACGGCGAGCTTCTAAGTCTAATTCGTCTCCTGGGATAACTAAACGGGTTGGGTCAGCAATATGAATCCACAGACGGGGATTCTGACTATTTTCGAGATATTCAACACTTAAACCGTCATCTATTTCGGTTGTACTCTCATCGTCAATAGTATAGACCTTCATGTGAGTAAGATCGAGACGAGCGCTGTCAGGATCGATGGGTAAAGATTGAAGATGAGATTGCACCACGTCAAGTACCTTTTGCGGAAAGTTTACGGGGTAAGTACTGCGACGTAGAAATAAGTTTTCATGTTCGCTCCACCACCCAATTTGTACTAATAAACGAAAGACAGCTTGAGGATCAGAATTTTTCCTCAAAGATGTCAAAATTTCCTGGGCATAGTTATGATTTTGCTCAGGGTAGAGTACGATTTTGGAGATTGCTTCGAGACGAGCGCGATCGCTTTCTGTCCAATCAATAGTTGTTCCTTCTAAGGCTTGCTGTAGATGGGTGAGGAACTCTTCTTTTTCTCGGTTTTTCTGAATTTCTACTTCTTGCTGGTGTTTAATTTCTTCTACTTGACTCTGAGAACGGGGTTCGTAGCCATTCCCTTTCTTCTTAAAGTAGATTTTATCTTGACTTAAAAGACTGTGGGCAGCATAACAAGCTACTGGGTGTTGCTCGGAAAATAGAAGTTCTGCCATTTGCTGAGGGGTAGTATTTTCAGCATCTTCTATGAGTATTTCCCAAGCTATTTCTAAGCTGCTGGGGTCGAGATAGTCTTGGACTTGATCGAGGAAGCTGGGGATGTCAGATGGTTGATAAGACTCGCCCCCAACAATATATTCAACTCTTTGGGGGCGTATTTTATGAGATTGACCTTTTTCGTCAATAACAATCCAATCTTTTTTCCCTTCTGGGCGTTCTGCTACTGCAAGACGACGCTCTCCATCTAGCCTGAATTCAATCAGCGTTCCTTTTTCCACCAGCTTCTTGCTATTAACATCGATCTAACAACATAGTTTTTAGTCTAGCCTTTTACCTTGCAATTTGCTTTAATTAGACCAAAAAAGATTGGGAATCAACTTTAACTGTTAATTAACCCTCCGCATTGATGAATGGTAATAAAGCTACTATCCGCGCTCTTTTAACAGCTTCGGTTAAGTCTCTTTGCTGTCTCGCTGTTAAGCCAGTAATGCGTCGAGGCAAAATTTTTCCTCTCTCGGTAATAAATTTTCTGAGTAACTCTATATCTTTGTAGTCTATAGGGTCACTAGGTTTGATGGGAGAAAGACGTTTACGGTAATATGCCATATTTGTTTAACTAAAATTTTGGTTTGTGGAATTTTTTGAGCCAAAGTTGGAGTTTTAGCTCACTTAATTTCTTTATGAACAGTATGCTTGTTGCAATGAGGGCAGAATTTCTTTATTTCCATTCTCCCTGTGGTATTGCGACGGTTTTTGGTCGTAGTATATCGAGATACACCAGGAGTCCGCTTCTCTGTATTAGTGCGACATTCGGTGCATTCTAAAGTGATGATGATTCTAGCCCCTTTTTTGCTTGCCATAACGAATTATTTATATTTATAGGTTTACTTTAGGTTTGCTTACTATTGACACGCAAATTAATATTTTCGCATATTACGTTGGATTTGAGCAAATAATTTTTTCAACCTCAAGTCTAGGGAAAAACCTCTAGGGGTTTGAATAATCATGGTTTCAGCCAAGCGGTCATGAAAAGCTCGATCCTTATCTTCGTCAAAGAAAGCAGCAATACAGTCAACTAGCAAGGGAGTTAATAAAAAGAGCAACAATAAGCCATTAGAAAAGTTATTTAATCCCAAACAGGCTAACATTGCTCCGAAACCTAATAATCCTTCCCTTTTACCCAGAGCAATTAAATCAGGAAGGCGATAGAATCGAGTGTCAATTACCTTAATATCCAAAGCATAACGACCGAGACTTTGACCCTGATTACGATCTACGACAATTACCCGCATAAATAACCAGGTTATAAAAAATATCAGCCATTGTACTGCTGCACCAAAAAATAAACTGACAAACCACACAGTTACAAAATCAATGAGAAAAGCTCCAATACGTCTTTCGGGAGGGACTCTGGGAAACCGTCTGTAGGTTAATTCGTTGGAGTCTTCTTGATACATGATGTTGAAATCATAGTGAACTACATACGCTGATTCTACTGAATACAGCGTAGGCTTCCTACCCAGAAACCAGCGCAGTAGTAGATTTCTTGCGTCCTCTACTATTACGTCTTACAGTTTGACGATAGGCGGGGAAAGGGGCTTGTTTGTTGTTAAGTTGTCGGTGTTGTTCCGATAAATCCTGTAAATATAAGCCCCATTCCCCACCCCCCGTTCCAGAGGTCTTTAACTCAATGTCGAAAGAAGTCCCCCGACTTGTCGGTGGGATGAATTTCGACCAATACTATTCCGCGCGGAGCGCATCCTTACTCTACAAGTAACAAAACTTATTTTTGACGAAAGAGAAGAAAAAAAATAGGTCAAGTCTTTTAATTTAAGTTATTGATCAGAATTATCAAGTTATCGGCTACTGAAGACTTGACCTATTTTTCCATTCATTGTGTGACTTTGGCTTATTTTTGATTAGAATACTTACCGTAAACTATAGTTATTGTGAAAGCATTGCACAAAGCAATCAAAGTCAGAATCTATCCCACATCCTCACAGTCCCAAAAACGTGCGTCAAGTCATGGGCTGTGCAAGATGGTGGTGGAATTATGCCTTGAATCTGTGCAACCAAACATATAAGGATACAGGGATGTAAGACCAAGGAGTGGACGCAAGTCTGTTTTGAGCGCGGGGGATGCTCTCGGTTAGAGAGCATATCCAACCGCGCTGTTGAGGCAATCCCCGATTGAGCGTGAGGGATGCTCTCGGCTAGAGAGCATATCCAATCACGCTGTTGAAGTCAAACAACTTCAGGGAAGCTAGAAGCTCGCGATAAGAACGCGGGTAGTTCACGTTCTTTCTTCGATAGGAATATAAGGTTGATCGTGTTTTCCTGTATATACCTGAGTTGGACGAAAGATACGGTTTGTTGCTAGTTGTTCTTTCCAGTGAGCTAACCAACCAGCAGCACGAGCGATGGTAAAAATCGGGGTAAATAGGTCACTAGGAATGCCTAATTTTTTATAAACTAAACCAGAGTAAAAATCTACATTAGGATAAATACCTTTTGCGCCTAATTTGTCTTCTACTACTTTTTCCAATTCTAGGGCAATATCGTAGTAGGGGTCGTTTCCTGTTTCTTGAAATAACTGTTCTGCTAAGTTTTGTAGGATTACGGCTCTGGGGTCTTTAACTTTATAAACTCGATGTCCAAACCCCATAATTTTTTCTTTTCTAGCGATGCGTTCTTCCACATAAGGACGAACGTTTCTTATAGAGCCAATTTCTTCTAGCATAGATAAAACTTCTTCATTCGCACCACCATGAAGGGGTCCTGCTAGAGTACCCACAGCAGAAGCAACTACGCCATAGGGGTCTGTGAGAGTGGAAGCTGTCACCATCGCGGAAAATGTGGAAGCATTTACTGTATGTTCTGCATGAAGCATTAAAGAAACATCAAAAACTCTTGCTGCTATAGGATGAGGTTTTCTTTCTGTTAACATATAGAGAAAGTTAGCAGCGTAGTGCAGATCATCATTGGGTTGGATGGGGTCGTTTCCTTTCCGCATTTGATGAAAAGCTGCGATCATGGTAGGAATTTTTGCCAGCAAGCGAACTACTGCTTTTCTAATATATTCTGGATCATCTAAAGCTCGGCGAGAATAGAATAAACCAAGGGCTGCTGCGGAAGTCTGTAGAGCATCCATCGGATGTCCTGTTCCGGGAAAGCACTTCATCATATCCCGAATATGATACTTGATGCGTCGATGGTATAAGATATCATTCTCAAATTCTTTGAGTTGTATCTCACTGGGTAAAGTATTCCAAATGAGTAAATATACTATCTCCAAAAAACTACTTTTGGCTGCTAGTTCTTCGATTCTGATACCACGATACTCTAAAATTCCCTCTTCACCATTGACATAACTAATGCTGGACTTGGTAACAGGGATACCTTCTAAACCTGGTCTATATTCACAGAATGCAGTTGTCATAAGTTTAGTTCCAATAGTAGATGAAATATATTTTTAGCTTTGAGGGTTTTTGCAACCCCTGCTAATTTAGCTAAATAGCTTGGTTTTGGCAGTAAATCACTTAAAACAGTAGTGTAGAATACTATTTGTACTGTTTCTTAGGTAATTGCCTACCCAGAGTTTACGATGTTTGAGATAAGCAAGTTAGGGTGATGTATTGTCTTACTGGCTTTGGTATCTAGCCATGCTTTCTTACTTGAAGATTTTTTAGCTGTGGTAAAACTATTGTATCATGGATCTTTTGACTATATTGGTTCATAATTTACAGAAATTCTGAATAATAAAAACACCAATAGGGTAAGCTGTCACCATTGAGCATTGTTCTGGGAAACATTTATTAATGGAGTGTAAGTTATTTCTGAAGAAATTATATTAAGAGTCTTTTAATAATTAACCACAAATCATAAGTGGGTAGGGAGGGAAAATCAAAATAAGTATCTGTACAAAATAAATTACGACGGGTAATAGGTAATGAGAAATTACTTATTACTAGGTACTAATTACTAATATCATCTAAAAATTAGAAAGAGCGAAATTATTATAGGTAATAGGTCACACCGTAAGGAAAATGTGTAAATAATTTTGTCTAAGTATTTAACTATATTAAAAAGTGTCAAGATTCAGCCTTTGCCTTTACTACTGTAGGGTAATTCATGAATTGCGGATACTACTAACCCCTCAACAGATTGACTTTATTTGTGTCCTACTACTTAATTATTATGTCTAGTAATCTTCAACTGAAATCTGAACATCTTTGTTTTAATGGAACTGTTGCTTACTATTCCCATTACTCTCAAGTCTGTAATAGCAACATGAATTTTGCTGTTTATCTTCCACCCCAAGCAGCCAATAAACCTGTACCAATTCTCTACTATTTATCAGGTTTAACTTGTACGGAAGAAAACTTTATTGTTAAAGCCGGAGCGCAAAAATATGCAGCATATTATGGTTTAATGTTAGTTGCTCCCGATACATCGCCTCGTGATACGGGGATTGTGGGAGAAAATGAAATTTGGGATTTAGGAAGTGGTGCAGGTTTTTATGTTGATGCAGTTACTCAACCTTGGCAAAAACATTATCAGATGTATAGTTATATAACTCAGGAGTTACCTCAAATAATTATCAATAACTTTGCGGTAATTCCTGAAAAACAAGGAATTTTTGGGCATTCTATGGGAGGACATGGAGCTTTAATTTGTGCCTTAAAAAACCCCGATCAATATCAATCTGTATCAGCTTTTGCGCCTATTGCTGCACCCATGAGTTGTCCTTGGGGAAAAAAAGCTTTTACTGCTTATTTGGGAGCAGATAAGAAGCTCTGGCGCAGTTATGATGCTAGTGAATTAGTTAAAGAAAATACTTTAGATTATTCAATTTTAATCGATCAGGGAACGGCAGATACTTTTTATCATCAACAACAATTATTACCTGAAAATTTTGAATTGGCTTGTCAAGAATCTGGTCAAGAGTTGACTTTAAGATTTCAGGAAGGCTACGATCATAGCTATTTTATGATGGCTAGTTTTATGGAAGATCATATTCGTCATCATGCTCATTATTTGGTTTAATCTTTATAGCGGTTATCTTTGGCATGAGTACAGTTTAACTCCTCTAGTTTTTGTGAATTTTTGATTGTTGATAGCTAGATTATTGCTGATGTTCTAGCTACTCTAATACAAGATGTATCTTATAAGTACGAGAAATCCTATATTTATATCGTTTGGCTTTTTTCTTGAGATAGATAATTGACAAATAAATAGAGAAGATGTATTAGACAAAAACAATAAGGGAGCTTCGGAAATTAACACCTGTTTTAATCACAAACTCAAGTAATATTAGTCATTATATTGTTAAAATTTGATTGGTAAGGAAAAATAGTAAATTTAATTGGAGAGGGAATGTCTACTTTTTTTCAAGAGCAAAATCCCAATGAAGCTTTAAACAATCACAGATTACAATTAGAATATTTACTAGACAATAATATTGCTGAAGATGATGGTAAAGATATCATTGAGGGTTTGACTCAGGAATGTAAAACTATTTCTCCTCGTTATTTTTACGATCATGAGGGTTCTCAATTATTTGAAAAGATTTGTGAGTTACCAGAATATTATCCGACTCGAACTGAAGCATCTATCCTAAAAAAATCTGGTCAGGAAATTGCTAAAATTACGGGTAAGGTAGAAATTGTTGAGTTGGGTAGTGGTAGTGCCACAAAAACTCAGTTACTCTTGGATGCTTACCAAAATTTAGATTACCCTTTATACTATACTCCTATTGATGTTAGTGGCGGAATTCTCCAAGAAAGTGCTAATAGTTTGTTGACTAAATATCCTACTTTAAAGATTACAGGAAAAGTGGCTACTTATCAACAAGCTTTGAGTAAGCTAAGTTATTCCGCTTTATCACAAAGAATCTGTTTATTTTTAGGTAGTACTATTGGTAATTTTAATCCGTCAGAATGCGATCGCTTTATTGAGTTAATTACTAATTCGTTAAGTGTGGGAGATTATTTTTTATTAGGGGTTGACTTACAGAAATCTATCCCAGTTTTAGAAGCTGCTTATAATGACAGTCAAGGAATTACCTCCGCTTTTAATCTGAATATTTTACAGCATCTTAATTGGCGGTTTGATGGGGATTTCGATTTGAGTTTATTTGAACATCATGCTATTTATAATCAGTCGGAAAATCAAATTGAAATGTATTTAATTTGTCAGAGTTCCCATAATGTTAAATTAGCAGCACTAGATCTGATAATTGAATTTAAGGAAGGAGAAAAAATCTTAACCGAAATTTCTCGTAAGTTTAACCTTCAAGAAAAATCAGTTTATTTAGCAAGTAAAGGCTTAAAGGTAAATGCAACTTATACGGACAATAAACATTGGTTTGGCTTGTTGTTATGTCAAAAAATTTAGTAAATTCCTAATCTTGTAAAATTTGCATTACTTTAGTATGGTCTTCTTTAAGAATATCTATATATTCTTTATGTTGCTCCATTTTTTGCGTGAGTTCTTCTAATTCTGGTTCTACTTGCTTGATAATAAAACTAATTTCTTTTTGGTATTGTTGAGATTCCTGTTCTAAATAGTATAATAAGTTTTGCAAGAATTTGTCGGCAACAAATTTGACTAAAAATTGACATTTGTTGTCCATGATACGTTTAAGTTCTTTGGTTTGTTTTTTGAGCTTAACAGTTTTTATATCTCGTCCAGTAAACCAATTAATTAGTTGAAAAAATAAGATAACAAAACCAAAGGCTCTACCAAATAACTGATAAGCACATAAGACTATTATAAATATTAATATTAATCTAAACCAAGTACTTTGAGTATAGTGATAATCGAATAAAATTTGATTATTTTCTTCTAGTATAGATAGAGTTACATAATCGGAAATTTCAAACTCAAATTTCTTGGGGATTTTAGATATAGTTACGTTGGAAGATAAAGGAGTAATAAATTCTAATTCTTGATTAATATTTTTGATTAATTCATTAAGCATTCCTTGTCCATCAGCATTATCTATTTTGCTCCACTGCTTTTCTAACCATGAATCTATTTCGTGTTGACATAATTCCATGACGTAAGAATGAATTGATTGGTTGTAGTCTTGATATTTAACAACCAGAGATAGATAAGTTTGATTTTTTTCTTGGTATTGAATAACCGAAGAGTTTTCAATTGCTGCTTGTACTCGATACATCATTGTATCGTACATAAAAGGATTAATTAATTCAATTTTACTTTGATTAATTTCTTGCTTAATTGTTTTGAAAGTATGGTGAATGATTTGATTGAGTTTATTACATGATTTGTTAAGTTGCTGCTTAAATTTATCAGCACGCTGATTAGAAAAAAATATTTTCTTGTACTGTTGAAATTGTAACCATTCTTGATTCTTATTTTGTTCAAAATAGCGGTGAATAAGATTACAGCATTGTTCTTGAAATTTTTTTTCTGTGTTAATAAGAGTGGTATCTAAAATCGAATCCAAAAAATTATGATATTCCCTCAATTCTTGGGAAGTTAATAAATCTATTTTTTCTAATAAATCTCTGGGAAATAAATAACTTGTTAGTTGATTACAACTTAGTAAAGTGTTTGATGCTGCTACTTCTACTTCAGAGCTTGCTGATAAAGTGGTGCTATCAGTTAGAATAAGACAATAACTAACAACATTAGATGTAACTGCTTTGGTAATTAATTTATGTTCGCTGTCTGATACTGGTTTTGAGCCATCATTGACAAGACATAATAGATCGCAATTACGTACAATTTTTTCAAGATTATTAGGTAGAGTAGCAGTCTTCAATTCCCATAAAGAGTGAGATTTAAAATTACTTTCTTTTAAAGTTTTGATTTGTTCAATGAGGATTTCACAATGACCAATAATTGTGATTTTAATAGGGGTTTGTCGCCAATTTTCTAAAAGTGTCTCTAATTCATTAATTAATGTTTGATAGCTTGGTTCTATAGTTGACCTTTTGCTAAGATATTTATAGGTTGTGTGTAACTTGTCGTAGAAATTGAGATTGATAGAATTCACCAAGATATTAAATATATGCTAAATCTAAAACGATATTAATAAAGTTAACTGGATAAGATGGTTAGTGGGAGCTTAGGGGGAATTTATGAATTAATGGTTTGAAGTAACTTAAAATTGTTAACATTGTGGATTTGTTTTATTGGGCTTACTTAAAATAAATTTATAGAAGTAAATATTGTTTGACTTTGGTTACTTGTAAAGGAGCTTGTATTTGTTCAAATAATTGAATAGCCTGATTATAGGCTTGTGTAGCTAATTTTGGCTGTTTCATAACAATTAATGTTAATCCCCATTGATAGTATGCTGTAGCAAGGTCACATTTTGCTCCTATTTTATCCAATAGATCAATTGCTTCTTGATTCCAAGAACAGGCTAAAGCAAATTGATTCTTATTACGATAAACTGCTGCTAACCCCATTAAACATTTTGCCTTAATTTGAGTATAGTAACTTTCTTGAGAAAATGCGATCGCTTTGTTGAAAATTGCTTCTGCTTTATCATGATTATGGAGATTGAGAAAAATTTGACCTAGTATCTGAATAAAATAAGCAAAGCGACCAGTATTATATTGACTGTTTTGTTCATGAACAATTAACTGATAAAATCTATTAGCCAGTTTAGCAGATTTTAAAGTTTCTCCTTGATAAGATTCTATCAAAGCTAAACAGAGGGAGGCTTTTTCTGACCAAGAATGATGTTTAGTATGTTGCGCTAAATCTATAACTTGTTGCAACAGTTTACTTGCTTCTGATAATTCCCATAAATCTATTTTGTATAAACCAAGACTCAATAGAGAGTCAACTTGTAGCATTTTGAAATAGTAAAAAGAATGTCCATCTAATGATAAATTATATAAGGGCTGACTGACAGCAGCAATAGTTGCTTCTTGACATAAGATAGCTTGATGAATTTTCCCTGTAATCCAGTATAAGTCCCCTAAAATGTTATTAAGTTCACTACGCTCTTTTATATCTTGAATACGCTCAATGACTTGAGTAATTGCAGTAAGTAATGGCTGAATTAATCCTAACCTATATAAAGAACTACCTAAAGTTAAATATTGTCCCCATTGGTTATTACGACTATATAAAATAACTTGGGCTGCTGCTGTATAATTATCAATAGCAATATAATGGTAATAAGCTTCTAATGCAGTTAATCCATCTTGAATATGATTAATTTGCTCAACTTTTTGGGTATAAAAATTAGCAATGTTATAGTTGACTTGTTGCCAGGGGGTTTGTGAGACAGAGTTACAGTGATTTAAAGTAATATTTTCTGATTGTAATCTTACTATAGCCTCTGCTTGAATTGCAGGATGTAACCAATAATTACCTTGAGAAAATTCTATCAAGGAACGATTGCGTAATGATTCGATAACTCTTCTATGATGTTGACTTTCTAAATCTGATATAAGATAGAGTAAACCAGAACGAGGTATTTTAGGTATATCTTGGTAACGATAGCACCCTAAACGACAGAGTAAAATATAAGCAGAATAATCTAGATTTTTGAGACGTTCAAACTGACTAGCAATTAAATTTTTTAAACCAGTTACAGCTAAAGGATCGTGATGATTTTCTTCCCAATATAATTCTATGTTGCCACTAAAGTCTTCACAAATACTACCGCAGATAATTCCCATAGCTTTAGCGTTTCCACCATAGATACCATGAATTGTAGCTAAACAAGGAGAATTGGTTTTTAGCTGATGTAAGTTAAAATATTGTTCCCATGCTGTTAAACTAAGTCCTGATAGGCGATAATGTTGTAAGTTAATATCTCCCTCACATAGGCGATCGCGACTGGTAATTAAAGTCACAGATTTGACTGTCTTATCTGATAAGATGCGTAATAGTTCAACATAGTCTCGATGAGGAACAATAAATTTACCATCTTTGTCTAAAGCTGGCTCTAAATTATCAATTAAGATACCTACATATTTGGTTTGTAAATATCGTTTCAATCGCGATAAAGTAACAGCAAATTCTTTACCAGATTCTTCTTGTAAATCTTTATAAAACCATTCTTCAACTAAGGTTTTTGCTGAAATAATATTGTGAGTTTCTTTCGCCATTAAAACTTCTAAAGTTAAATCAAAATTACCCACAGCCAGAAAATGTTGTGCGAGGGTGGTTTTACCTACTCCTCCTTTTCCTTGAATGACAATTATTTTATGATTTTGTGCAACTAAACTTTGTAATTCAGTAAGGGAATTTTGTCTGCCTAAAAAATCAGATGATTGTAGCCAATCATTATTTTTTGTCAAAAAATGTTGCTGAATAATGGTACGAAAATTATTTTTAGTTACTTTTTTTTCTAAGATTTCTGATAGAAGCTGCCATAATAAACAGCCTATATCTTTAGCGTGTCCTTCTGTACAACCATATTCCTCTGCTATGATGGCATATTTTTTACCTTGCCAAGCATTTCTTAAAATAGCAGACTGTAGATCACTAAGGGATTTTTCGGTTTTAGTAGAAATTAGTTGATCTACTAATAACAATGCTTGATCTACATTCATGATTTTATTATCTCTTTTAAGTAGAATGATATAAATAAAGAAGTAGTTAGTAATAAAAAATAAAGGGATAATAAAAATAGATTTGGTTCTACTTTTTTATCCCTGAAAAATAATTTTTAAAGAGTTTAGTAATAATCTAGACTGTTGTAATTTCTTTGTCTTTTGTAGCTAAAAGAGAGTCAATTTTGTTAGTAAATTCGTTAGTAATTTTTTGAATTTCATCTTGCAAGTCTCGCGATTCATCTTCAGAAATATCGCTGTTTTTCTCTTGCTTTCTTACAGATTCAACAGCATCACGGCGGATATTACGAATACCTACTTTGCCTTCTTCAGCTAGCTTACTAGCTATTTTTACCAGTTCTTTACGTCGTTCTTTAGTTAAAGGAGGAATATTTAAGCGAATTGTTGTCCCATCATTGTTGGGGGTTAATCCAATATCGGACATAGATATAGCTTTTTCAATCTGAGCCATACTACTTTTATCATAGGGCTGAATCGAAATAGTGGTTGAATCGGGGGTTGTAATGTTCGCCAAGGCTTGTAATGGCGTTTCAGTCCCGTAATATTCCACTACTACTCTATCTAATAGAGATGTGCTAGCTCGTCCTGTCCGAATAGTGTTAAAAGACCTTTGAGTTGCATCAATAGTCTTTTGCATATGTTCTTTAATTTCAGTTAACTTCACAGAAACCTCCTACAATAGTTCCTACAGGTTCTCCTTTCGTCGCACGGACAATATTACCCTGTACAGAAAGATTAAAAACAACAATAGGGATGTCATTTTCCTTACATAATGCGATCGCTGTACTGTCCATTACTTTAAGATCGTGAGTCAGAACATGAGTGTATGTTAGGCTTTGATAAAGGTGAGCTTGGGGGTTTGTTTGAGGGTCACAATCATAAACTCCATCTACCTTTGTCGCCTTAAAAATCACCTCCGCATCAATTTCTGCTGCTCGTAAAGCTGCTGTAGTATCAGTAGTAAAGAAAGGATTACCAGAACCAGCACCGAAGATAACCACTCGACCCTTTTCCAGGTGACGAATGGCGCGACGGCGGATGTAAGGTTCAGCAACTTCTTGCATGGCGATCGCAGTTTGGACGCGAGTAGGAATATTGATTCGTTCTAAAGCATCCTGTAAAGTCATGGCATTCATGACAGTAGCAATCATCCCGATATAGTCGGCGGTTGCACGATCCATACCAGCAGCAGAGGCTTTCATTCCACGAAAAATATTACCACCACCAACTACGATCGCGGTTTGGATACCACTTTGAACCACATCAGCTATTTCGTGAGCGATGGTTGCTACAACTTTAGGGTCGATCCCATAACCTAAATCCCCCATTAAAGCTTCACCACTCAGTTTTAATAAAACTCGCTGGTAACTCATCCCTGGAACAATGACCTCGATCTTTATGTGTTGTTTATCTCCCCATAAGATACCAGTTTTTTGGTATTAAGTAGCTTTTTAGGTTTTTAGCAAGTAAAAACTAATAGCTAATAAATGGTTTAATCTACTTATTGCGCCATTTAATGGGAGTTCCGACGGGTTCAGTATAATTAGTAGCAATTTCTTGTCCAGAAAGTAAGCTAGTAATACTATCTCGTAAATAAGAGGATGTCACCGAATCAGGAGCATCAGGATTATCGTCAATGTTTCCTGCATAACGGACTACAGATTTATTGTCTAATAAAAATACTTCTGGAGTTACTTGTACCCCAAAAGACTTAGCCACATCTTGAGTAGAATCCCTAAGATAAGGAAATGATAAATTATGTTGTTGAGCAAAACCTTTCATTGTCTCAAAACTTTCTTGGAGGGTATTACCGCTATCATTAGAATTAATGGCGATAAAACTAAATCCTTGGGGATGAAAATCAGCTTGTATTTTTTTGATACGGTCTAAATATTGATGGACGTAAGGACATTGATTACTGATAAAAATTACTGCGATCGCTTGATACTGTTTTAGATAACGACCAAGATGACCTACTTCTTCATCCATTCCTGGTAGCTCAAAATCTGGAGCATAACCTCCAACTAGTTTTTTGTCAGTTTGCATATATTATTTCCTTTTTTATCCTACTAACAATTTAAGAGTAATTTATCTAAGCTGCCAATAGTCACAATTACTAATGGTCATCTAGTCCCGTCGGGATGAACCAAGAAGCTAGTGATGGGTTTACATTACGAGTATGTCACAAGCTGAGATAGCCTATCAGTTTATATACTAGTTTCGCTGCTGTAAATTCAGAGACAACAGAGTCAGAAAGCGGTGATAATTCCATCACATCACAACCAATTACTTGATGATTGACACAAATTTCTCGGATAAATCGGGTTAATTCGTACCAATTTAAGCCTCCTGGTTCGGGAGTTCCTACACCAGGTAATAAACTAGGATCGAGTCCATCTAAATCAATAGTAATAAAGACTTTTTCTGTAGTAATTTTAGCGATCGCTTTTTGAATCCAATCTCGATCATAATATATATCTCTTGCCCAGATCACAGGAATTTGTTGTGTTTTAATTAACTCTGCTTCTTCACGACAGATACTGCGAATTCCTACAGGGAGAGTGGGTAAACCCATATCTAGCACTCTACGCATCACACAAGCATGATTGTAAATTGAACCTTCATAACTGTGACGCATATCCCCATGAGCGTCGATTTGAACTACGGTAAAAGGTTGACTAAGTAGCTGATGATAGGCTCTGACTACTCCTTCAGTAATGGCGTGTTCTCCTCCTAAAGCAATAACAAATTTCCCATCTTTAATTAATTCAGATACAGTATTTGTGGTGACTTCTAACATTTCTTCTGCTGTTAGATGAGGATTCTTTCTAGTATCTGCGATCGCCTCACAGGTATAAATGCTGGTTTTGAAACAAGTTTCTTGTTGCAATTCTTCATCATAGGCTTCTAGTTGATCGGAAGCTTCGATAATTGCATCAGGACCTTGTTGGCATCCCTTACGATAAGTAGTTGTAGCTTCATAGGGTATTGGTAAAATAATTGCTTTAGCTTCAGTGTAGGTAGTTTGAGCTTCTGAACCGATAAACTGTTTAGGATTCATCTTCCTGTAAATTAAATAGTAGCTAAATGCTAATTTTAAAGAACCGAGCGGGAATTCCACTTGGCGATCGCAAACTGGAAGAAAGCGAGGGCGATAACTCGCGCAATTTAGACATCAAATCTTTATAGAGAACTTGGTTCAGCCATTGTATAATCATTGCCATAGGCACCTTGAAATCTGAATAGTAACATGGGTTCTACTGAAAAGTCTCCCAGTTGCAGTCCGTTCAGTAGGTAAAAGTTACTGCGGTGGGAATTGTGGTTTGTATTCTCAAAATACAAATAATTTGATAGAAACGTATCTACAACCAAACTTTGGTTTGAAAGTAGTAGATGGCTCGACACGGCTCAAAGTAGTCTAAGTTAGTTGGTAGTTCAAGCACTCGTTTTTCGAGAGAATCTTTGATTCTACACCCAAGCTATCAATGTTGCTTAGAAGCCCGCACAGGTTTACCCTGCGGGAGTGTCACACACTAGAAGCAATCCTAAAACCAAAAGCATCAGATTTACTCCCAGGAGGGGAACTCAAACGATGGGAACTACGACAACAACCAGCCAGATGTAACCATGAACCACCCCTTAAAACCCGAGAATCTTTTTCATTCTCACTTAACCAAGCACTTCCATTATTAGGTGCATTTTGATAACTATCATGCCAACTATCCGCGCACCATTCTGCTACATTGCCATGTAAATCGTATAATCCAAAACTATTAGGGGGAAAGCTGCCTACTTTAGTAGTTTTACCTCGATATTCTCCTTCTTTCCCTGAAGCATAAGCATATTCGCCATTATAGTTAGCCAACTCATCCGCTATAGTCTCTCCGAAATGAAACGGGGTTGTAGTTTTACCACGACAAGCATATTCCCATTCTGCTTCTGTGGGTAATCTAAATTCTCGACCAATCTTTTCTGATAATTTTTCACAAAATTCCCAACAGTCAAACCAAGAAACTTTTTCTACTGGGTTATCAGGATGATCAGTAAAACGAGAAGGATTACTTTTCATTACTCTTTCCCATTGCTGCTGAGTAACAGGGTATTTTCCCATTAAAAAAGGAGGAATTGCTACAGGATGTTGCGGACTTTCTTCACTGCTTCTTTCCGCTTCATTATCGGGAGAACCCATTAGATATTTACCTCCAGGAATACCAACTAAATCCATAGTGATACCTTTTCCTAAATCCACAGTAATATATTTGGCTTTTCCAGCATATTCAATAGTTTTTAGAGGGGGGTTTCTCCCAATTACAAGATCATTTGTCTGGTCAATTTTCAAGAAAGTATAGGTAAAGACTTTTAAATTTAAGTTTTTGACGGATGGAGGTTTGACTCTTGATTTTACCGATGCAGAAGTTTTCGATGAGGAATTAGTTGATACTCCGTATTTGGGTTTTTGAGCATAATTAGAACTAGAAGTTCTCCTATTTGTAACTACGGGGGATATTCCTCCATACAGTGCTTGTAAAACTTCTTCTACCTTCTCAAATCTTCTCTTAGTTGCTCCTTCTACTAACTTATCTAAAACTCGACTGAGTTCGTAACTAATATCATTATCTTCTAGATATTCTCGCCATTTCCATTCTCCTTCTGCAACATCAAATAATTCTGTGGGTTGGACATCAGTAAGTAAATGGAGACAAGTTGCACCTAAACTGTAAAGATCGCTAGCAAATTTGGGTTTACCTACAGCTTGTTCTGGAGCGATATAAGCAGCAGAGCCAATAATTGTTCCTGTGACAGAAGACTCGATACATTCGGCACTTTTGGCTGCTCCAAAATCAACTAATACTAGTTTACCGTCTTGTTTTCTTCTAATAATATTTTCTGGTTTAATATCACGATGAATTACATTATTAGAGTGAACAAACTTTAAAACAGCTAACATATCATTGAGGAGTTCTCTTATTTGTTGTTCGTTAAATACTCCTTTAATTTTTAACTCTTTGGCAAGATCGTCACCATCAATAAATTCTTGAATTAGATACTGACGGTCTTCTTGATTGAAAAAGGCTAATAATTCTGGAATTTGGGAATGTTTACCTAATTCATCAAGACGCATTGCTTCCCTTTCAAATAATTCCGCAGCTTTTTTTAATCCTTTCTTGCTTTTTATGTCTGGGAGAAACTGTTTAATCACACAAGGGGGTTTAGATGGTTTAAACTCGTCTATTGCTAAAAATGTTCTCCCGAAACCTCCCTTTCCTAAAATTCTGACAGCACGATAGCGGTCAACTAATAATAAGTTACTACCACACTGTTGACAAAACTGTGTGTTTTCGGGATTAACTTGTAGGCATTCTGGATTAAGACACTGACTCATTTAAAATATTTTTTTATAACCTAATATCCGACTTTTATAACAAGGGTCTGCCAGAAACCGCAACATTCCTTTTACTTGAGGGGACAATCGGGACTGGGGAGAGTCAAAAGAAAGATTTGTAGCGCGATACATTACCAAGTAATAAATTTCTTGGCTGATACAGAAAAGTCCTCTCAAGAGCTTTAGTCTAGAACTAATACTAAATCCGATTATCAAAGCATAATTTTATTTATGTTTCATAAAATTTGTAGTCTATTTTAATAGACTCACGGTTTTAGCCTAAAACTGAAGTTTCAGGCGGAATGCGGTTCAAGGTGCAAGATATTACTATAACCTTTGAATCAGTCATCGCTATTGTACTTGATGACAATTCACTGCATCTTCTGGAGTACGAGTAGCAATATTGTTAGTGGGATAAGCAGTCAAAATCACTCTCCCATCTTCAGTTTTAATGACTCCCCTAGCTGGATATATATCCCCAACAGATGTTTTAATTGGTTGAAGTTGAAACCTATTATTCTGAGGTGCTTGCTGATTATTTAACTGAGAAAAGTTAGGTGTAATTGGTTTGCCATCAACAAGTAGTAGTTGACTACTTAAAGGTAAATTGGGTGCTGGTGGTACTCCTCCTTTTCCTTTTAGAATTAATCCTGATTGTCCAGTAGCAGCACAAGCCTCTTCTGATACTGATTCTGCTGAAAGGACATTACTAGATAATTCGCCAGTCTCTTGAAAATTGTTAGTATCAGGAACATTAAAAGTTACACTGCCACTCTGACCAAACTGTGAACTAGCATCAATATCGTTACTCCCGTTTCCTGGTATATTTGTACCTTCTTCAATACCTAAAAGAGCTTGTGCTGTGATAGTAATATCTCCTCCGTTTCCTTGTTCTGCACTAGCGACAATGTCGTTACCATTACCACTGCTAGGAAAAGCGATAATAAACTCAGCATTAATATCGATATTGCCACCAATAGCGTCTTCTATTGCTCGGGCTGAAATTAAGCTGTCTTGTTCTAAAGTGAGAAACTCGGCGATTTGAAGAATTATATTTCCCCTTTCTACACCTGATGCGGTAGTCGCAGTAATTTGCCCATTTTCTAACAGCACAGAATCAGCATTAATTTTGACATTTCCAGATTCTCCCTGATTGAAATTGCTACTACTTACAAATGCTCCATTAGTAAGGGAAAGATCATTGGTGTTAATCGTCACATCTCCTGCATTTCCTACTGCATCTGGTTGAACAGTACTGCCGATCACACTATTATCCACAGAAATAGTATCAGCAGCATTAATGGTGACAATCCCGGCATTTCCTGTTCCAAAAGTGGCAGTACTAATTTGCCCCCTATTGGTGAGATTTAGGTTAGTGGTGTTAATTGTTACATTTCCTGGATTTCCTACTGCATCTCGTTCAAACTGACTGGAGATCGCACTATTATCCACAGAAATAGTATCAGCACTATTAATGGTGACAGTCCCGGCATTTCCTGTCCCAAAAGTGCTACTCCTAATTTGCCCCCCATTGGTCAGATTTAGATTAGTGGTTTCAATGCTGACTGCTCCTGCATTTCCTATTGCATTTGGGTTAACAGTACTGGTGATCAGAGTAGGAAAACCATCATCACCTTCTCCAGACAAAGAAATAGTATCAGCAGCATTAATGTTGACAGTTCCGGCATTTCCTGTTCCAAAAGTGCTACTAAGAATTTGCCCCCTATTGGTGAGAGTTAGATTAGTGGTTTCAATGCTAACTACTCCTGCATTTCCTATTGCATTTGCTTGAACGCTATTGCCAATTGAACTATTATCCACAAAAATAGTATCAGCAGCATTAATAGTTAGAGTCCCTGCATTACCTTCGCTAAAGGTACTACTACTAATTTCCCCCCTATTGGTGAGAGTTAGGTTAGTAGTTTCAATGCTAAGTACTCCTGCATTTCCTACTGCATTTGGTTGAACGCTACTGCTGATCAGACTATTATCCACAGAAATAGTCTCGCTAGCATTAATAGTTAGAGTCCCTGCATCTCCTGTTCCAGAGGTACTACTACTAATTACTGCCCCATTAGTGAGAGTTAGGTTATTGGTGTCAATTCTTACTTCTCCTGCATTTCCTACTACATTTGGTTCAACTGTACTGTTAATTATACTACCAAATCCAAAACTGTCCACTCCAGACAAAGAAATAGTATCATTTGCACTAATGGTGATAGTATCTGCATTACCTTCACCAAAGATTCTACTACTAATTGCTGCCCCATTGGCGAGAGTTAGGTTATTGGTGTCAATTCTTACTTCTCCTGCATTTCCTACTGCATTTGGTCCAACGGTACTGGTGATTATACTACCAAATCCAAAACTGTCCACTCCAGACAAAGAAATAGTATCATTTGCACTAATGGTGATAGTATCTGCATTACCTTCACCAAAGGTACTACTATTAATTACTGCCCCATTGGTGAGAGTTAGGTTATTGGTGTCAATGCTGACTGCTCCTGCATTTCCTTCACCAAAGGTAGTACTACCAATTTCCCCCACATTGGTGAGAGTTAGGTTATTGGTGTCAATGCTGACTGCTCCTGCATTACCTATTGCATTTGGTTGAACGCTACTGCTAATCGAACTATTATCTACAGAAATAGTCTCGCTAGCATTAATAGTGAGAGTCCCTCCATTACCTTCACCAAAGGTACTACTATTAATTATCGCAACATTGGTGAGAGTTAGGTTAGTAGTATCAATGGTGATATTCCCTGCATTCCCCACTCCATTTAGTTCAACGTCATTGAAAATAAAACTCTGATCGACAGTTATATTGTCAGTAGCATTAATGGTAATATCACCAGCTTTGGCTTCTGCTGAAGTTGAATCTGCTGTTATTCCTGCTCTTATCACACTACCCCCAAAGTCTCCAGCAGAAAGACTTACATTGCGACCATTAATGGTGATACTTCCACCACCTGTACCCGTAACGTCTATATCAGCAAAATTACTGAGGATGATATCCGCTCTTGCTACATCTTCAGGAAAGCTTAAACTACCATCATCATTAAAAGTAACTGTTCCTGCATCCGATAAAGTACCTAGCTCGATGTTGCCACCATTTGCTGTAGCCTGACCAGATTCAAAGTTAATATTCCCACCTACTAAACCCAGGGTGTTTCCTGGTGCTACTTCTAAACCGACGAAATCATCACCCGCGCTATTTATAGCAAATGAACGATTTACTATCTCCCCTGGATTATCCCGAAGATTTAAACCAATCGGAGCATTAATCGTTAAGATCGGTCTTTGGATATTTGTCGCACTAAATTCTACACCATCAGGAAATAAGATACTATCTGCGGTACTTCCATAAAACGAACCACCAATTTGCAGACTAGCACTTTCACCAAAAATAATTCCGTGCGGATTAATTAAAAATAAGTTGGCTGCACCATTAGCACGAATCAATCCGTCAATATTGGAAATATTCCCACCTGTGACACGAGAAAAGATATTAACTATATCACTAGCATTGTTAAAGAAAGCTTCACTACCATTTTGTACAGAAAACTCTCCAAAGCTGTGAAATAAATTACCGCCAGCGCGTTCTCCATCATCTATTCTTAACCCATTATCAGTGGTAGTTAAAGTGGTATTGGTACTGCCATCAGTAGTAATTTGTGCCGAAGCTGGTGAGATTAATGCTCCTACGAATAATAGACCGAGAAATGAGCAGTATACTAGTTTCATGAGGAAAAAGTAGTTAAAATTTTCCTCATTTTATAATTCAACTAGTTACTTATTAGGTAAAAAATTATCTTTTATTTTGTGTTTTAACTAATTACCAAAATACTGAACGATCGCGTCTGTTAATCCTTCTAAAGTA
Source organism: Xenococcaceae cyanobacterium MO_167.B27 (assembly GCA_030065935.1). GTDB lineage: Bacteria > Cyanobacteriota > Cyanobacteriia > Cyanobacteriales > Xenococcaceae > JASJCP01. Next base: position 38,461 of record JASJCP010000004.1, on the reverse strand, counting down.
TATTCAGTAGCTTCGATATCGACTCTTTTTAATAATTCGTAACAAGTTTTAGAGGTTTGAGGACCAATGGAGGCGAGGGCGACTTGATTTAAGATATCTTGAATATTATTATCTGTAGCTAATTCTTGCTCTACTAGCTGAACAAAATTGCTGACGGTTTTAGAACTAGCAAAAGTAATAACATCTATTTGTTGTTGTTGTAATCTTTGCCATACGCTACTATCCATTTTATCGGGACAGCGAGATTGATAAGCAGCAACTTCTACTAAGTTTGCACCACCAGAAGTTAATTCTTTAACCAGTATCTCTCTTCCTCCTGTTTCCACACGGGGAAATAAGATTTTCTTTCCTGGTAGGGTTTCGGGGAAAGCTTCTACTAAAGAGTCAGCTACGAAGTTAGGGGGGATAAAGTCAGGTTTGAGGCTGTATTTTTCCAGAGTTGCAGCAGTTTTCTTGCCTACTACTGCAATTTTAACCCCTGCTAAAGCACGGATATCTTTGCCTAAAGTTTTTAATCTTTCTAAGAAATAATTTACCCCATTAGCAGAAGTCAGAATCAACCAGTCAAAACTAGCAATATTTTCTATCTCTCGATCTAAGTCTATCCAACTAGAAGGAGGAGTTATGACTAAAGCTGGCATTTCGATCGCTGTTGCACCTTGTTGTTGTAATAGAGTGGTAAACTTGCTAGATTGTTCCGCAGCGCGAGTTACTAAAATTCTTTTATCGGCTAGGGGAAGAGAAATTTTTTGTTTTATGCGATCGCTATACGCCACAACTTTACCTATAATAATAACGGCTGGAGATAGAGAGATACCCTCAGTTTTTTTTACTATATCGGTTAACGTACCCCAAAAAATCTCTTGTCCTATTTGGGAACAGTTACGAATAATTGCAACTGGTTCATTGTCCTCTTTACCGAACTGTAATAATCGAGTAACAATCTCTGGTAAAGTGCGAGTACCCATCAAAATCACTAGAGTATCTATCGCTGCTAAAGCTTTCCAATTGAGTAACTCTGGTTGATGACCACTACAAACAGCAAAACAACTACTTAATTCCCGATCTGTTAAAGGGATATTGGCTAGTAAAGGTGCAGCTAAAACCGAAGAAATCCCAGGTACTAATTCAAAATTACAATCTGCTGCTTGTAAAGCTGATATTTCCTCAATAGCACGTCCAAAAATCAAAGGGTCGCCACTTTTTAGCCTAACTACTTGTTTTCCTTGTAAGCAATAGGATACTAATAGTTGATTGATTTTATCTTGAGGTGTACTGGCTTTTCCTCCCCGTTTTCCCACATCCAGTTTTAAACAGTCTGGGGGTGTTAAATTTAGAAGTTGAGCATCAACCAAAGCATCATAAATCAAGACTTCAGCAGAGGTTAATAACTCCTTTCCTCTAATAGTCAGATAAGCAATGTCTCCAACTCCAGCACCAACTAAATAAACCTTACCCTTATCAGTCATCAGTAATCAGTCATCAGTTACCAGTATTCAGTATTCAGTATTCAGCGATAAATCACCAAGAAATTTATTTCTTGGCGCTTTACAGAAAAGTCCTCTCAAGAGGACTCTTATCTAGTTTTCATAAAAGTTATAGTCTATTTTAATAGACTTATTATATAAGCGGCGAAACTTGAGTTTTAGGAGGTATAGCTTGGAGGTGCAAGATCGTCAGACCACGCCTCATTCTTCATTCCTCATCCTTTTGATACGAACACCAGTCACTCCAACTACCAGCATAAAGTTTAGTAGTATCTATTCCAGCTATTGTCAGAGAAAGCAAATTAACACAAGCTGTTACCCCTGAACCGCAATATACTATAATTTCTTCCGAGTTTTCCAGATTTTTCCAGCGATTTTGCTGATATTCAACCTGTTGAATGTTACCTTTAGCATCTGTTACTTCTTGCCAAGGATAATTAATAGCACCAGGAATATGTCCAGCAATGGGGTCTATAGGTTCTATCTCCCCAAGATACCGTTCTCTTGCTCTCGAATCAACTAATACTACTCCTGGTAAATCTTTGCGCTCTTTCACTGCTTCTATATCCACAATCCAATCATAGTTGGGATTCGGCACAAAATTACCTGATGAAGCTACTGGTAAAACCGAAGTTACAGGATAGCCTTTTTGCTTCCAAGCATCGAAACCACCATCTAACAATACTACTCCCTCATGACCTAAAAAGCGCATCAACCACCAGAAACGGGAAGCAAAAGCCAAACGGGAATTATCGTAAGCAACAATCAAACTAGGATTATCAGATTGTACTCCAATAGCTGATAATTTAGTTACAAATTCCGAAATATTGGGTAAGGGATGTCTCCCACCATGTTTTTGAGGGGTGCTTGATAAGTCTGTGTTTAAATCAAAATAGTATGCACCTGGAATATGCTGTTCTTCGTATTGCTTTCTACCTAGACTGGGGTCTTGCAGACTAAAGCGGGAGTCTATAACAATCGGATCTGCATCTTCTAAATGTTCTTTCAGCCACTCAGCAGAAACAATATAGTTGTTCATCATTTATCTTAAAAAGAACCCAATCTTATAGAGTTTAGTTTACCAACTCTTTATTGATTTTGAGTCTCCTTAATTTCGTGCTTGATTCCTACTCTCTGCAAATCTAGCTCAGAATTATTTATGCAAGTATTATGAGTCAATTGAACTAGAATAGCTGCCCCAATCAAGATCAAATTAATGATTATTTCTAATCGGATGATTGGATTGCACTTGGGATTAGCTTCTTTGTCTATTCGAGTAGCAAAAGCTTCTTGAAGCATTGTTGCTTCTACGTTATGGTTTATGGATCTAGAATTAATCAGATTGTATAAACACTCATCTGAACCTGGATTTGATAGTTTTGGTTTTGATTGTGACATGATGATTTTTACTTCAGCATAAAAAAAAGAGCGATACTACAGTTCGTTTGTTTAAGGTTTAAGTTAGCTCCGATAGGTAATACCGTGATATTGTCTTAACCCAATTTGAAAACTGAATCTTCAACGCTACGATGCAAGTAATAAGTTTTTCTATCTAACTCAACAGTCACTAAATATAAGATTTTATGATCAGCACAGGTAGGGGAGAGCCAGATTTCCCATTTGAACTCACTATATTTTTCAGAAAATCTCATTGCACTTTTCAGCAAGGGATTAATCATATTTCGGAACTAAACCATTGACAAACTAACTTCCCGTCTATTTTTTTCCAACGAGCTACGATTTGTTTTCTCTTGGTTGTAGCTAACTGATTATTTTCTGGGAGCGATTTTTTGCTTACTAATTGCTTTTGATGACAAATCATTTTTTTTCTCCTTTTATCTTGCTGATTGTTTATAGGATTGAGTCACAATAAAATATGCAACTTTCTCTGTTTATATAAAAAAGAGAATCGGGAATAACTAGAGAATAAGCAACAACATTAACTATGATTCATGGATCAAATTAACCTGAGTTAAAGGTAAGCAACTTACTGGTTTTGATGAGAAGACAGAAGCAGTGCGACCCCGTATTCAATAAAAAAACATCTACTTAGATTAGTAAATAGATGTATGAGACAGATATTAATATTTAGTCGAAACAAGCTACTATTTGCTTCTTTGCTTTGTAATCAGGATTCCTAAGCCAACAGTTGTAGCTAGACTAAAAATAGAAAAGGGTTTGGGAGTCCCAACAGGTTCAGTAACGGAAGTGGAAGCAGTCTTAAAATCTAAATCTACTTCAATAAGTATGGGCGACCCTTGGCGTAACCAAAAATAATAGTCTCCAGATTCTAGGGGAAGAGAAAATCCATCCGCACCAGAAGCCCAACGACTAGACAGATTGCGTAAATTCTGGGTCAATGTTTCTTGTTCTTCTGGAGTTAGTTCCTCAATCTCAGAATAGGGATTGTTATCAGCTTCAGCTTGATATATGTCGTCTATCCCATTATCTAAAGAATTGGTGTTAGAGCGTGACATTTCTAAGAGAATTTTGTCTGAGTCTCCTACTTGTGTGTTACGCAAATGTGACCAGCCTAATAGCGTATCAGCAGGGTTTTCTTGGTTTTCATTAGGAAAAACAAAGTCAAATTGAGTACCCTCTTGTACAGCAAAAAAAGCAATGTCTTCAAATGTAGGAGAAGCTGTCCAAGAATTAAGAGCAATTTCTTTCAGAACCAGCCCTTCAGGAACGGTAAAGGTAAAATAGTCAGGAAACTCCGCATTTTCTCCAACAGAAGTAGGAATTAATAAAGTTTTGTAAGATAATTTTGTATCCCAATCCACTTCAAATATTAAAGTTTTATTGCATAATTTGTAGAATAAGAAGAAGTATTGCAATATACCATGGAATATAAGCAAGAGCTAATTACAACTATCCACGATTTTGGCTGTAATATTGATTTATTAGAAGAAGAAATCATCAAACTTAGTGAAGAATCTCCTACAGCAGTCTTGATTCCCGCTTTATATGAAGAATTAGAGCGACCAGCACTTACTGATATTTGCCATCATCTTAAGGATTGTAGCTTTATCAAAAAAGTAGTTATTTGTTTATATGCTGAGACAAAAGAACAGTACGAGAAAGCGGTACACTTTTTTTCTGTGCTACCTCAACCCACTTATGTGATCTGGGAAAATGGTGGACGAGTAATCGGTTTATTGCAACAATTACGCGATCGCGGTCTAGATTTAGTTTCCTTTAAAGGTAAAGGTCGCGCTGTATGGTTAGGGTTAGGGATTGCTTCTTTAGAAGCTGAGGCGATCGCTCTCCATGATGCAGATATTATTACCTACGATAAGTCTTACCCTCTAAAGTTACTGTATCCCCTCCTCGAAAAAGAATTTGGGATTGCTTTTAATAAAGCCTATTATGCTCGTCTTAGTGGCAATTATCCCCAAAAAATGAATGGAAGAGTAGTAAGACTATTTGTTACCCCTCTTCTTAGTGCTTTAACAGAAATTTTTGGGTATCGACAATACCTGCGTTACCTAACTGCTTATCGTTATCCTCTCTCAGGAGAATTTGCTCTTACTAGTGACTTAGCCCTTAATACTCGTATTCCTGGTAATTGGGGTTTGGAAATTGGTTTATTAGCAGAAGTGTATCGTAGTATTGCCGAAAAAAGAATTGCTCAGATTGATTTGGGAGTATTCGATCATAAACATCAGGTAGTAGGAGTTTCATCTCAAGAAGGATTGCGAAAGATGTGTCGTGATATTCTACGTTCTATATTGCGAACCCTCACTGAAACTGAAAAGGTAATAATCAGTCGAGATTTAATTCATGCTTTAAGAGTTAAATTTCGTCGCGAAGCTCAAGATTACACTCGTCAGTATTTTGTTGATGCGCGATTTAATCGGTTAGCTTATGATCGTCATCAAGAAGAAGTGATTACTGAGTTGTTTGAAGAAGTAATAACCGAAGCTGGAGAATTATATTTTTCTAATCCTTCAGGGGCGCAAATCCCAGATTGGGCAAGGGCTTTAGCGGTTATGCCCGATATGAGAGAGCGATTACTAAATGCTGTCATTGCAGACATGGAGGAAGTAACTATTTCTCCTACATCTTGTGTTAATGGTTAGTGGTTAATCGTTGGTGGTTAGTTGTCAGTTTTGACATCCTCCCTCAATAAATTGAGGGATTGCTACTGTTCTCAAGAATAGCGATCGCCCGCTTTTCTTTTCTCATATCTTGCACCAGTGCGATACATCACCAAGAAATCAATTTCTTGGCTGATACAGAAAAGTCCTCTCAAGAGGACTTCCATCTAGGTTTCTTGAACCTCCCGTCGCTGCTAGGCGAGGGATTCCCATATAGACTCTTATCTAGACAGAGTTTTTAAGGCTCTGCCCCCGACAGATCGCCGTTACTGGGCTGTTTGATTTAACGTTAACGGGCGCACCGACCGCAAACGGAAGCTCAATTCTATTTAATTTTTTGGCTATGCTTTCAAGCTTGAGCCTACTAGTCGCGTCACAGAGGAGACAAAAAAATCAAGGGGGTCTTAAAGCCCAACCATTAATGGTTGGGTTCGAGAACTTATTTATCGAAGACCCCCTTGATTTTTAAAGTCATTTGTCACCATTACAATTTCTAGGGTGATAGAAAGTTCCGACGTTCTAAAGTTGGGGAAGCCAATCCCTGTATTTTTTTTATTGCGCATTAGCGCTCTTTACTATTATATAAGACTGAAACCGTTGATATATGAAGATAGAATGTCAAAATTGTAAAGTTGTGACCGAGCTTGTTATCGCGCGAGAGCGAACATCCCACCACGGGACGTGGGGGTCTTCCCGCTCGCAAGAGATAAAATTTGTAGTCGATTTTAATAGATTTACTGTTTTAGAGAAAAACTTGAGTTTCGTGGCGGTATGGCTTCTAGGTGCAAGATATGATACTGTTTCTCAACGGAGCAAATAAACAATGTTCAATCGATCTACCCTTCCACCTCAAGATAATAGCAACTCAGAATCACCAGAAGAAAAATCATCTATTATTCTTGATTTCAAAGCTAGTATCAATATTAAACTACGGGCGCACAAGGGTTTTGACGATAAATTATTACTTTGTTGCAAAACTTAATAATTAATATATCGATTATTAAATATAGATTTGAGGCACAGTGCGAGAAAATACTGAATCTAAAAACAATATTAAACCTAATTATCACCTACAATTATAGAAAGTAAAAGGGCATTTGCCTAAATGCCCTTAAAGCTTATTTCCTATTACTTCACAATATAATTAGTTGGTATGTAGAGGTGATGTTGGGCAGCATGACCTCTGTTATTTATCTAGGTTTTTCCCTAACTAGCAAGTAGAATAACAAGTAATTTAACAATTTGTCTTCAGTAAATACACTAAATATACATAGTTTAATATTGTGTAAATATGCTTAATAGTTACTATTTTTTATTTTCAGTATAAACAGTAACTAAAAACTGCTGAACTGCATCTGCATCCGCAGTAGCCAGGGGTATTTTGCCTAATATATCGAGGACAGTTTTGTTATCAGTAGGGGGAATAAGATTAATTAAGGAGGACTCTAGAGGTTCTTCATATTGCCAAAAATTACGTTTTATTAGATTTTGTTCTTGTTGTTTAGGAGATTTGGTGTCTATTTTGGGTTTTTCTTGTCCTGGCTTAATTTCTCGCCCTTCAACACTAGCCTTTTGACTGCGTAATTGACGCAGCATCTCTAAAATTTGATTTCTAGTACGTCCTCGTAACTGGAAAATTACAAAAGGGTCTTCACTAAAGCGATCGCCTAACTGATAATAAACGGCTGCGATATGTTTGCAAGGATTAGCTTTATCAGGACAACTACAACGAGAACGAACATCAGAGAGAGAAAAGGGAAATAAACTCAAGCCATTAGTAGTAAACACTTCTTCAATACTATCCGGCATCTCTCCTGCTAATAATTGAGCAGAATAAATCGCTTTTTGGGACATGGTTTCAATGACATAATCCCAGTCCTCATTGGTAAAAGGTTCTAGAGCTAAGGATACCTGATAGGGTTCGACATCGCTCCCCTGTACTTGAGCAAAAGCCTGAGATTCCCTAAAGTCGATACTGAGAACATTACCTTCTCTGGCGTAGTTACGTCCCCTTTCAAGGCGTTTTTTAAACCGATAGGAATCGAGTAACTCTAGCCATCTTTCCACCCACCATTCACGGGTTTCAACTTGAAAATTGCTCATTTAGTAGTTAGTAGTTAGTTGTTAGTAGTTAGTAGTTAGTTGTTAGTAAGCAGTATTCACTATTCAGTATTCAGTATTCCCGCGCTCCCCAATTCCCCAATTCCCCAATTCCATCAATAAGCAGTTATTTAAGGTTACGTGCTTTATAAAAAGTTTCTAAACTATGACGATCGCCTACATATCGCCAATGCCAAGGTTCATAACTAATACCCTGGGGATTATCTTGGGGAAAAGATAACTCAAAACTATATCTGGCTGCATTTTTTTCTAACCAACGAAAAGCAGGAGTATTGCCAAACTTGGGACTAAGATTAGTTGCTGGTACTTTCCCATCCCCAATATCGACTGCATAGCCTGTATGATGCTCGCTATAACCAGGAGGCGCACTAACTTCTGCTCTGGTGGTAGTGTTTTGTAGTCTCTTTTTTTTCACTTCAAAGAACAGATATTTTTGTGTTTCTTCGTTCCGAAATCCCGAAATAGCAGAGAGAATAATACCTTCAGCTCTAGCAGCAGCTTGCATTTTTAAAAACTCTGTAGCTGCGGATTTTCGCAACTGGATCGAGCCATCGGCGGTAATAGGGGTTAATTCTGAAGTGGGTGCTTGTTCATAGGGTAAATGTCCTAAAACATTCTCGACAGATTCCACTAATGGTATTATTTCTGCTGTTGGAGAATCACTTATCTCAGGTTCAGAATTTTCTTGTATTCCAGAACTAGCTTCAGCTTTAGTCTCAACTGTATTGGTGGAAGCTTGGGGAGAAGATTTGGGGGGAGAATAACTGAAGAAAAAAAACAGAAAAAATCCCACAGCGATCGCAACTCCTCCCAAGGCTAAAGTTGCGGGAATTAGCACAGGGAGGGATGATTTTTGGGGTATTTCTGTGGTTTCTCTTATGGCTTCTGGAATATCATCAATCATAGAAGTGGTTGGTGGTTAGTGGTTAGTATTCGCCAACAGCCATTAGCCTGAGAGCTTCCGAGCGTGGCTACTTTCTAGCAACTCCATCTTGTGCTGCTGCTTGGCAAACTGCATTCTTAACAGCTTGAGATACTCTAGGATCGAAGACAGAAGGGATAATATGTTCCCGATCCAAATCCTCAGAACTGACTAAGGCTGCGATCGCTTTAGCAGCTTCCAAGTACATATTAGTAGTAATAGCAGAAGCTCGACAATCTAAAGCACCGCGAAATACCCCAGGAAAAGCTAAAACGTTATTAATTTGATTGGGATAGTCACTACGCCCTGTTGCCATAACTGCTACATCATCATAGACTAGTTCTGGTTGAATTTCGGGTATCGGATTTGCCATCGCAAAAACAATAGCTTGGGGTGCCATAGAATACACCATATCAGGGGTAAGTACTCCTGGTGCGCTGACTCCTAAGAAGACATCAGCATCTTGCATGGCATCTGCTAAAGTTCCTTTAGTTTTAACTGCAAATAGTTGTTTCTGGGGATTAAGATCGGTGCGACTCTCAGAAATAATCCCTTTAGAATCACATAATACAATGGTGTTTGCTCCAGCTTTTTGCAGTAGGGTAGCAATAGCAACTCCAGCAGCACCAGCCCCATTAATCACGATTTTTACCGATTCTATGTCTTTACCGACTAATTTTAGGGCATTATATAAGGCTGCTAAAACTACAATGGCTGTACCATGCTGATCGTCATGAAAGACAGGTATATCTAATTCTTGTCTGAGTCTCTGTTCAATTTCAAAACAGCGAGGCGCAGCAATATCTTCTAAATTGATTCCGCCAAATACAGGAGCAATATGTTTTACCGTTTTAATAATCTCTTCTGTATCTTGAGTATCTAGACAAATCGGAAACGCATCAACTCCTGCAAACTCTTTAAATAACAAAGCTTTCCCTTCCATCACTGGTAAAGCAGCTTCTCCACCCAAATTGCCTAAACCCAATACAGCACTACCATCAGTTACAACCGCCACCATATTGCTTTTGACAGTAAGATTATAAACTTGTTCGGGGTCTTCTGCGATCGCTCGACAAATGCGCCCCACCCCAGGAGTATAAGCCATGGAGAGATCCGATTGAGACTTGAGGGGTAACTTACTCCCAAGACGGATTTTCCCTCCCTTATGCAAAGCAAAAGTGCGATCGCTATAACTTAAAACTTTCACACTTGGTAAAGTTTCAATCTTATTTACAATATCTTCTGCGTGTTCAGTACTAGAAGCATCAACTGTAAGTTCTCGTTGGGTAAATTTAAGATTGTGTTGCAATAGAGAAATATCTCCTAAACTTCCTCCAGCAGATGCGATCGTACTCATCACAGAAGCCAAAGCCCCAGGGCGGTTCGGTATTTCAATATTGATAGTTAAACTAAAACTAGAACTGGGATTTAATTGAACCATGTTGCAATGATGAATTTTGGGTAAAGAGGGTAATTGGTGAATTGTAACTCTATCTAATTTCACATTAAATGTATTTAGTCAACAATTTAGATTTTGTGGCAGAAATTCAGGAAGTCGAAGCGGGCTTCCCTTGTCAGAAGGCGGAGTACCTTCGACTCTTTTCGACTTTACGTTTATTCTGTAGCACTCAACCTCAAATCAAAGCCTAAGTTATCTGATTGCTAGGGACATCTTACGAGACGGAGGCTTAAAGGCGCGATCTATTTCTTTAATATCTTCTTCGGTAAGGTTAATATCCAAAGCAGCACGGTTTTCCCTAATATGATTAGGATTAGTAGCTTTGGGAATAGAGATAATGTTGTTCTGTCGCAACAACCAGTTAAGGGCGATTTGTGTACTTGTAGCGTTGTGTCGTAATGCGATCTCAGCTTCGCTGAGGCACTGCGTGATCGCTTTAAGATGAGAATGATTGATAAATGCTCTTTGTTCTACAGGAAAATAAGCCATTATAGGAATATTGCGCTGTTTGCACCAAGGTAGTAAATCCCATTCAATACCGCGACGCATCAGATTGTATAGCACCTGATTAGTAGCAATACCATCTCCCCCTGGTAAAGATATTGCTTCTTCCATATCATCGACATCAAAGTTACTTACGCCGTAGTCTAGTATTTTTCCTGCTTGCTTTAAATACTGCAATCCTTCTAGAGTTTCCGATAGAGGAATCCCTCCGCGCCAGTGTAGTAAATATAAATCTAGATAATTTGTTTTAAGTCTAGATAAAGAGCGATCGCAAGCTGCTATTACACCTTGGTAACTAGCATTAAAAGGATACACCTTACTGACCAAAAATACTTCTTCTCTACGACCTGAAATTACTTCTGCAACTACCTTTTCTGCACCACCTTCACCATACATTTCCGCAGTATCAATCAGAGTCATACCCAAATCTATTCCCAAACGTAAAGCATTAATTTCAGCCTGTTTTTGGCTGGCTTTTTCTCCCATGCGCCATGTTCCTTGTCCAAGTATAGGAATCTCTCTTTTTGATGGTAACTGTAGTGTTTGCATTTTTTTCTAGCTGAGAAAGTCAACTTACTTATGATTATGATGCAGAAGTCGCGATCGCTGGGAAAATAAAAAATTAAAAATATGATTTAGATTTTGAACAAGATCAGCGATCGCACTATTCATAATGTGACCACATTCTCAAAACTTCAACAGTTTTGGTTTCTTTGACAACACGATAAACTAATCGATGTTTGATATTGATACGGCAAAAATAGCATCCTTTCAAATTACCTACCAATTTTTCTTAGTGAGGAGGATTGAGGAAAGGATTTTCTCTGAGGATAGCAATCAATTTTTTAACCTTATTAAATAATGTCCTATTTGGATTAAATACTAAACTAGACTACCAGTGAATTAGGCGATATCGCAGAAGGCTATCTTGCCGATGGATTAACTGATGAGGATTGATAGTCCGTCATGACAGTGCCAGGTATTGAATTGGCAAAAAGCTCATGAATCCGTAGAGAAAGTATCAAAAACTAAGCTTGATAACTCGCCTGAAATAGCTGTGCCTTAAAGGTTACAAGTATCGATGCGATAAAAGAAATCCCCAATTCCTGATTCCCAATAATAATAAAAGAAAGTTGCCGGAAGGTTGCCCCTTCTACTTGTCGTTAAATCAAAGTCTCCACTGAACCCCCCCAGGTCTTCATCCCACACACACTTCCACACTTCCACACATCCTCTGTTCCATCCTACATCCTGATAGAATAATCTCGAGTCATTAAAGTCCGACCCCCAGCCAGGACTTCCATACTTTTGCCAGATTTCTTGTTGCACACTGAAGCCGAATTTTTCCTGACTAGAATCTAGCCAAAGTTGGTTAATGATGCGCAGATCTTCACAGGGAAATTTAGTGATCTCTTCTTGAAACATCATCCTTGCTGTTTCTTGATCTGCCTCTTTCCAATTTTCCAATACTAGTAGTTCACGTAGTCGATTGTAATTCACTCCCGTTGTTTGTGAGATAAGCTCACGATGCTCTTGGTGAATTTCCTTGCGCCAAAGATTAACATTAGTTTGGGATCGACTATATACATTGCTACTTTCTGGAATCAGATTAGCAGCTGCAATCGCTTTCTCTACTTCTCCTTTTTCATAACGTTCAGTTGCATAATTTAAGATATTTTCTGACCAAGCGTTAATACTAACTTTCACTTCTTGATAGTTAGGCACTGTATTAGGTATTGTTTGAGCAATCAAAACCGCACCAATATAACTATCATTATTTGTTTCATTTTTTGCTGCTTCTAAACCACATTTACCTATCAATTCTTGAAGTTTACTATTATCTTGATGAGGATTATCTTTAGCATATTCATAACAATTTAGATAGCTGCCTTGTTGATATTGAGCCTCTAGAATTCTTAGAATAGATGCAAGATCTATATATTGCTTAGAAAATAAATATACTCCCATTCCCACGACACTCGTTAGAATAGCCGTAAAACCTACTAGCAATCTTCTACTTTTGAATGATTTTACTTCTGTTGGTAATGGGGAAGGAATATTTGAAGCTGAGGATTGTCGTGAAACAAGTCTTGCCTCAATAGAACTCACCTCTGAATCCGTGAGTCCTAAAGTCAGTTGAAGTTGTCTTAACTCGCGTCGAATATGGGAGGGTGAAATGCCCTGTCTAATAGCGTTGGAAACTTTCTGCTCATACTGCTGTAATCTTCTTTGATGCTCTGCTTCCTGCTGTTTGAGCTTCTCTTCTTGCTTTTCTGCTTCTCGATGCTTTTGTAGCTCTAGCTGTTTAGCTTTTTCCGCTTCTTGTTGTCGCTGTCTCTGTCTCTCTTCCTCTTTCAGTTTTTCCTGATACTTAGTTTCTTCCTGAGCGAGAATGGGCTGTTCAATTCGAGTAATATCTTCATCAGTAATTTCTAAAGTCTCCTGATAGTTCTTCAAACTATCCCGAACATCCCTATTGAGTGGATATTCTGCCTGAATTGCTTTAATAAATTCCTGTTCGTATTGCTGTAGCTTATTTTCATACTCTTTCCGTTCTTGTTGCTTTTTTAACTCTAGCTGTCTAGCTTTTTCCGCTTCTTGTTCTTTCTGTCTCTGTCTCTCTTCCTCTTTTAGTTTCTCCTGATACTTAGCAGCCAGAATCGGTTGTTCAATTTGCTTTATATCTTCATCTCTAATCCCTAAAGACTGCTGCAAAATGTTGATTTGATTGCGAGTATTTTCACTCAGGGGATATTCTCGTTCAACCGCTTTTAAAAATTCTTGTTCGTATTGCTGAAGTTTATTTTCATACTCTTCTTGTTCTTGTTGTTGAAGCTCTTGTTGATGTTGATACTCTGCTTCCTTCTTTGCCAGAATTGGTTCTTTAACCTCTGCTATATCTTTATCTTCTAGACCTAAAACATCTTCAAGATCCTGAAGTTCATTAAGCAGCCGTTCGCTAAGTGGATAGTTCTGTTTAACTGCTTCTGTGAAGGCTTGTTTATAAAGTTTTATGTTTTCGATACGCTTGCGATAGGGAGCCAGCACTTCATTTACAATCTCATCTGACTTTTCCTCTGTTATGCCAAGCTCTTGCCGTTTCACTCGCAAGATATAATTACCAGCAACCGTTATTTGACCCTCAGTTGCATATTTCTCTACGAATTTACGATAATCTAATTCTGGGTCATCGACTGGAGCTTGACTGAGTAGAATATTGAAACCTTCTTTATCAATAATGATTTCTGGTTTTTGTTTAGGCTTCACTTCCTGCACTTTAGCTTTGGCATAGTCATGCAATTCATGTGCATAAATTTTGCCATTACCTTCTTTATCTGCTGCCCCCGTTTCAATCCCTTCAACCAGATACTGTGTATAGAGGGACAACTCTTCATCTTCTTGCTGAAACGAGGTTTGGGTGGCTGTAGAAGAAGTCAAAACAACTCTTCCCTCTGCACCTAGTTCTTTTTCCAGATGAATCCCGACGCTTTTAGCTTGCCAACCTTCAGCAAAAGCACCACTATAACAGCAGTCGAGAATGATTACTTGTCGTTTGGCATAGCTTTCTAGAGATACATCTTGAATAAAGCTTGCGGGTACGGAAGTGGCTTTGTAAAAATCTTTAGAAGTTCCTTTGGTTGCTAAATACAGCCTGTTGTTATCATCTGTAATTCCATGACCAGAGAAAAACAGCAATACTAAATCATCTTTGTGACAATTAGCAAATATTTGTTGTACTGCTAGTCGCATAGCAGTAGGATCGGGATCAATGAGTGGTTCTACTTCATCAAATCCTCCCATGTGGGGATTTTGCAGCACTCGCTTCATTGCTGTTACATCATTGAGTGGGGCTGACAAAGATGGTATGCCTTCGCCATACTCACTAACCCCGATCAATAGTGCCACCTTCCTTGACATTGCTTTATCCACTCATTGCTGCAATCAGATTTAGGGCTGTTTTCTCAAATTCGGCTAACTCCTGACGACTCTTAACTTCAAATTCAATTTTGTTATCCCCTACCTTGATGCTTCCTTTAATCGGCTTATCTTGTAAGCGATCGCCCAAAAATCCCAGAAAGGCTTTAATATCTTTAACATGGACTAAAGCTGTTATGCTTCCTATCAGAGTAGCAAATCCTGGCTTACTGCCTGCTTCTGGGGTCAGGTCTTCTGTGCGCTCTGCTCTCTCCACTTCATCAAGGTTGCGTAACTCTCGCAGCAGTTTCTTGGCAAACTTCAGTCGTTGCTCATCCTCTAATTCTGGCTCATCAAGCCCAAAAGTGAATTGAATAATCCCTTCATCGCTCATAACAAGTCTTTATCAATCTATTTTTATACTAAGAGCTTAAATTTCACCTTAAGCTTACAGTAATAATTATTTAAAATCTTAAACGGCGATCGCTGTGTGTTACTGACTGATACAGTCATTCACAATACTAAATTGCTATAGTGCGATCGCGGGGATTAAGGGGGGATTGGGGGGATATCGAGGGGGATTCGCGGATGCGTGAAATATTATCAAGCTCGTCCGTTGCGCTTTACTTGGACTGCTATAGTTCAATTTTCTAGTCCTCGGATGACAACATCAATCAACTCATCAACAAATTCATGAGTTAGTGGTTGGTGTTTGAGTAACAAACGATAAAATAGTGGGCTATATAAAGCATCGATCGCAACTTCTACATCTATATCTTTTCTTAATTCCCCTCTTTCCACTCCCCTCTGAAATATTCGTTTCGCATCCTCTCTTCTGGGAATGAGCCAATTGTCACTAAATTCCGCTATCAATTCACTATTAGATTGTCCACAACCAATTACATTAGCTAAAACTTCTCCTCTGCGACTGTTCATGACTTGAACTAACTTTTGCATTTGCTCTCTAAAGTCTTCTTTTACTGCGCCAGTATCAGGAAAAGCAATCTCAGGGGTTACAGATTCTAGAAACGCATCCATCGCTAATGCTGTTTTACTCTTCCAACGTCGATATACAGTTGGTTTCCCTACTCCCGCTCTTGCTGCGACTCCTTCCATAGTTAAATCCATAAATCCCACTTCGTTGAGCATTTCATAAGCTGCTTTGAGGATTTTTTCCCTGGTTTCAGGCGATCTCGGTCTTCCCCGTCCAGACTTTACAGGAGTTTTGGCTTTTTTTGTTTTAGAGGTTGACATATCTGTTTCGCTTTTGGTAAATTAATTTACGTAGCGTAACGTTACTAATTTAAGTCTAACCTTAATGATGAAATATTAAAGATGTGATGTCAACATGACTACCTATCATCAAACCAAATCGTTAAATAGATTTTCCGCTAACAAACGTCCACCACGTTATAAGTTATTTCTGCTGACGTGGTTGGGAATTTATCCCCTAATCACTACTATTTTGCATTTTTTAGGCGAATTTCTAGCTTTATTACCTTTACCGATTCGCACCTTGGTTTTAACAGGGACTTTAGTCTATCTAATGACTTATTGGGTAATGCCAATGTTGATGAAATTGTTTCGCGATTGGTTGAAATAGATTGAGAATCAGATTTTTTTTGCCCATATATTTTACGCAACGTAACGCTTATTAATTTTAAATTCAATTAGGAAATTAAGCAAATGACTACAAACATAAAATTGCCAGCAAAAACAGATGAAACCAAAATTCGTCAACTAACAGAACAATGGAGAAGTATCTGGAGTCCTCAAGATAAACCTTTTACAGGAGAAGGCTTCGAGAACATCTTTGCTACAGGAGAAAATGAAATCTTAGTTTTTGACAATTTCGATAATGGTGTTGTGGTGTTGCATAGTCTCCAAGAATATCTCGATACATGGATACCTGTAATGCAGAACTTTAGTTACTGGGAAATCGAGTTAGAAGACAATTTAGAAATTTCAATTGAAGAAAATTTAGCTGTAACTACATTTTCCTGGGTTGGTGGCGGAAAAACCAAAGATGGACAAGAAGTAAACACCAGACAGTATGGTACTCATACCTGGAAACGTCTTAACGGTGAATGGCGACTGGTACACGAACATTTAACTGTTGGTTAAACAGAAGAAGTTAAAAACAATGGAAAATAGACAAAGTAAAACAGCATTAGTCACAGGTGGTAATCGCGGTATTGGATATGCCATCGCTCAAGGATTACTCGCCAAAGGATATCAAGTAATTATTACTGCTCGTTCTTTAGATAAAGCCAAACAAGCTGGAGAGAAACTTCAAGGAAATGTAATTCCTATCGAATTAGATGTAAGGAGCGATCGCTCTATAGAAGAAGCAGTAGAAAACTTAAACAAAAAAATCGATCGCCTGGATGTCTTAATTAACAATGCTGGTATTTATCCCGATGAAGGTGTCAACATTCTTACTATTGATCGCGAGTTATTAAATTTAACTTTTAATACCAATACTTTTGGTGCAATTCAGATGGTACAGGCATTGTTACCACTCTTGGAAAAATCCCAGGATGCAAGAGTAATTAACATTTCTAGTGGTTATGGAGAAATTAACGGACTGTCTGCCAATGTTCCAAGTTACTGCTTATCAAAACTAGCACTAAACGGCGCAACAATTATGCTTGCTGATGCTTTAGAGTCTAAAGGGATTGTGGTCAATTCTATGTGTCCTGGTTGGGTAAAAACTGATATGGGTGGCGCATCTGCACCAAGAACACCCGAACAGGGTGCAGATACCGCAATTTGGTTAGCAACAGAAGCTTCACGGGATAAAACAGGTAAATTCTGGCGCGACCGGTCGATAATTTCTTACTAAGCAGTATGAACAAAATTAATCCCTAAGCCCCACACCCCATAGCTTACAGCCGTCGCTCCCGTTGACATTTCTGTGTCACATTTGGCGACTAGAATCATAAAAAAATAATTAAATTTGCTAGCATCGCAATAAAACTTAATAAAAAGAGAAGTCATGAAATCTATTGAAAATCCCCCAAACCAATTACCAGCATCGAAACTCCAGTTTGAAGAGCAAGAGCAGAAAGAAACGCTTTCTACTGACAGTAGCAAGAGTACATTACCTGGATGGTTACTAGCAGTCCTGATTTTAGGAGGAGGCACGGCTTTATGGCAAGTATTTACCCCTTCATCAGTACCAACGGCTCAAACCAGCACCCAAGCACCACCCCCCAGACCAGTGGAAACCATCGCTTTAACTCCTGGTACAGGTAGTCGCCTGGTTAGGTTATTAGGACAAGTAGAAGCAGGGGAAAGAGCGACTTTAAGTCCTCAAATAGATGCTACAGTACAGAGAGTTTTAGTCAGAGAAGGCGATCGCGTTACACCAGGGATGACGGTAGCTATTCTGGATGATGCCGACCCCAGATTGGCTTTAGCTGAAGCAAGAGCCAGACTAGCACAAGAAAGAAGTAATTTAGCGCGGTTGCTAGTGGGTACTCGCCCCGAGATTATTGCCCAAAGACGAGCAGAGTTGAATGCAGCTATAGCTAGAGAATTAGAAGCACAAGATAATCTAGAAAGAGTTGCTAGTTTAACCGAAGAAGGTGCATTATCACGAAGAGCATTAGTAGAAGCTAGAACAGCAGTGGATACAGCAACTAGCGAAAAATTCCGCCTTCAAGCCCTTTTAGCAGAAGCACAAGCAGGACCCACCAGAGAAGAAATAGATGCACAAAGGGGTTTAGTAGCTGCTGCTGTTGCAGCCGTAGAACAAGCAGAGTTAGGAATGGAGCGCACCCAAATCAAAGCTGCTTTTTCTGGGATAGTTCAATCGCGGGATGTAGATCCTGGTGATTATGTAGAAGTCAACGATCCTGTTTTAACCGTAGTAAGCGATCGCGAATTTGATGTCTTTTTAGAAATTCCCGAAGCTCTAAGCGGACAAGTCGCACCAGGAATGACAGTAAACTTAACCGCCCGCGCTTTACCTAATTGGCAACAGACAACAGGAATTACGGCGGTAGTACCCACGGCTGACACTGCTTCTCGCCGACAGTTAGTAAGAGTCACTTTAGATAATCCACCCCAAGGATTATTACCAGGAATGGCAATTCAGGCAAATTTAGCTATACCAGTAGAGAATGCAGATACTTTTATTGTGCCTCGGGATGCTTTAACCAGACGGGGAAATGAATGGCTGTTGTTTAGTGTAAATGATAATCAGGCAGAACAGGTAGCTGTAGAAATGTTAGCGGATTTGGGTACTGATGTAGTTATTGCTAATCCCGAATTAGAAGAAGGGCAAAGTATTGTAGTTAGAGGCGGAGATGGACTTAGAGACAGTGCTGCGGTGAACGTAGTTAATTCTTTGGCGGATAGTTTATAATCAACTGCTTCATCTAATCAGATACTCTCAGCTTTGGTGAACAGATCCTGAAATAATGAGGTTTCTTCCAAAGTTTCGGATTTTTGTTTCTATCTAATACGCTATCGTAAGATATTTTTGTACTAGAACTCTATCGCAAGATATTTTTGTACTAAAACACTATCGCAAGATATTTTTGTACTAGAACTCTATCGTAAGATATTTTTGTACTAATATAATGACCAAAAAATATCTCATGAGCGATCTAGTGACTCTAGCAGGTTTAAATCATGCTTGAAAACAAACCCCACACCAAAAATCAAACTAATCTCGGTTTAAAAACAAGAGATATTGTTGCAGCATATACCCTACTGCGAATTGTAGTGGGAATTAATTACTTCAATCATGGGGCTACTAGAATTTTTAATATCCCTGGGTTTATGGATGCGATGGTCAATACTATGCAGGATTCTTGGATTCCTGAATTTTTGGTCAGAATTAATGCAGCCCTAGTCCCCCCAGTGGAATTAATAGTAGGTGCGCTGATAACTATTGGTTTATTTACGCGGGGTGCTTTGATTGCCTGTTTTGTATTGATGATTGTCTTGATGTATGGTGTCACTATTATTCAAAACTGGAATGTTGCTAGCAGTCAACTGATTTATAACATTGTCTTATTTATTCTTTTAGCAGGAGTTAGTTTTGACCGAATTTCTATAGACGCTTGGTTAAGACATAGACGGGATATCACAAAGCGAGTCAATAAGTGAGCACGTTTCTAAGTAGCGAGTAAGGAGTTTTGATGAAAAGTTTACCTTGGCAAGATAACTATTAAAATCAGAATTATGAAAAGATCCTACTTTGATTTTTTTCTCATACAAACAATGCTCTTAATTATGAGTTTGCTTGGAACAATTATGCTAAGTCTATCTCCACCACTTAATCAGCTTTCTGGTCACTCTCAACCGACTGTGGCACAAACTAAAGGAAAGGGCGAAAATATAACAATTCATAATTACTATACTTCTCCACCGTTTGAAGAAATTTACTATTATGCAATAGAAACAGAGGAAGGTCTAATCCTGATTGATACAGGAAGATTGCTTTCACAAGCTAGATACGCTCTTGAGAATTTACAGCAGTTTAACAAGCCTATTATAGAGTTAGTACCCGCAAATAATTCATAATTAAGAATAAATAAGACATTCAAAATTTAATTTTAATAGAAACAGATTCTCGCTCTATATAGCTAATTAATAATAAACAGGACAATTTTAAAAATTTATGATAATAAAAAAGCCAATTGATAGTTGAATTTAAAACAAGTAAATAACGCAAAAAAACTTTAGATAGTGAAGTTAAGCAAGACAATGAAAATCTTGATAACATCAGAAAAAAATAAGATTACTTTTAACGATGCTAACAGCAAACAAAGAAGGGAATTAATTACGAATAAATTATTTGAATTTAATCAAGCTCAATCTAGAAAAGTATTACAATGCGATCTCTTAAAAACCGATACACCTACTTTTATCGAAATTTATGCAGAAGTAAAACCAGAAAAATTAGTTGGTGGTTTAATTAGCTATATTGACTGGGGACAGTGGTTATATATAGATACAATATGGGTCGATGCAGACTACAGAAAACAAGGAATAGGGCAATATTTAGTTACATCTGCCCAACAAAAAGCTAAAAATCAAGGCATCAAACGATCCAGACTTTATACATTTGATTTTCAAGCTTTGCCATTTTATGAAAAACTTGGTTATACAGTTTATGGAAAACTTGATAATTTTCCTGAAGGTCATACTGTCTATTATCTAAAAAAAATCTTGTCTTAAGTAAGGTAGTGCATCGGTTAAATTTCGGCTAAATTCTTTGATTTATACTCTTAGATGTGCCTACCCTACCATCTAGTGAATTTTTAAAATCATCATATTGTAAATAGGAGTCTATCGCAAAATGAAATATACTGCTTTAGCTGCGCGTATCTGTCTTTGTTTAATCTTTATTAATTCAGGAGTTAACAAGATTTTAGGTTTTGGCGGTACTGCTGAAATGATGGGAAACAATGGTTTACCTATTCCCGAAGTTTTATTAATCTTTACTATTGCTTTTCAATTACTGGGGGGACTTTCTTTACTGTTTGGGTACAAAGTTAAAATCGGATCGATATTATTAATACTGTTTCTAATTCCCGCAACTTTAGTGTTTCACAATCCTCTTGCAGATCCTAATGAAATCAATTCTTTTCTCAAAAATATTGGTTTGATTGGTGGATTATTAATGACTATCTATGCTGGTGCTGGTGCATTGAGTCTTGATGATTCTACGGAAAAAACACAACGCAGACAAGAAGTAAGTAGCTAAGTAATAAGTAATAAATAATAAGTAACTTTTTAGCAAATCGTAAGGCGGTGCATCGGTTATCTTTTGGCTAAATTCTTTGGTTTACATTCTTAGATATGCAAACCCTACCACTAACAATTAGCAATCAGTAATCAACAATCAACCATTAGCAACTAACCACTAATCACTAACCACTAACAACTAACAAAAACAATGAGTTTAATTAGAACCGCCGTTCGTTGGCGACACGGTACAGGAGTTTTATTTTGTCTATTGGCATTATTCGGCATCCTAGCATTATTCCAATTACCTCTAGAATTACAGCCAGGAGGCGATCGCCCTGAAATAAGTATTACTACTCCCTACTTAGGTGCTTCTCCTACAGAAGTGGAAGATTTGGTAACTCGTCCTATTGAAGAAAGACTAGAAGAGGTACAGGGAGTACAGGAAATTACTAGTACCAGTAGGGCTGGTATTAGTACTATTAATGTGGAGTTTGACTGGGATAGCAATATTGATCGCTCTCTTGTCGATGTCCTCAATAAGTTACAGCAAGTTGAAGCACTACCAACCGAAGCGGATGAGTCGGATGTGGAAGTAGTAAGCGGTAGTAGCAGTCCGATGATGTGGGTGGTTTTGACACCTAAAGAGGGCTTTACTGCGGATGATTATCACTATCGGGATTTAGTTGATGATGTAGTTGTTCCTCGCTTCCGACGAGTACAGGGTGTAGGACAGTTTTTAGTATCTGGGGGTAGAGAAAGAGAAGTTGAAGTCATTGTCGATCCTAAAGCTTTAGCTGATCGCAATCTTACCATTGGGGATGTAGCGAGTACTCTTCGCAATAATAACCGAGATATTCGTGGAGGTCCTTTAGTCTTGGGACGAAGAGAATATCGAGTTAGGACTGTTAGCCGTATTAATGATGTTAAACAATTAGAAGACTTTGTGCTGCGGAGAGATGAGTCGGGTACGGTTTATCTGGGGGATGTGGCAGAAGCTCGCATGGGTCGCGCGATTCGGGACAGAGCATTAGTTTGGAATAACGAACCTGCGGTAGCTGTGGGAATTATTCGTCAGGTAGGAGGCAATGTACCCGAAATATCGGCAGGAATCAGAGAAGCCTTAGTAGATTTAGAAGCCAGATTTGACCGCGAGGGAGAAGGTATTGCTTTTGTAATTCCCTATGATGAAAATGACTATATCAATGAATCGATTTCTTTTGTCCAGGGTAATCTAATTATCGGTGCGATTTTAGCAGCTTTAGTATTACTATTATTCCTTGGTTCATTAAGGACAGTAGGAGTAATTGCCATCGCTATTCCCACTACTTTGATTACGGTCTTTATTGTTTTCTATATATTAGGTCGTACCCTGAATGTAATTAGTTTAGCGGGGTTAGCTTTTGCTGTGGGGATGGTGGTAGATAACGCCATTGTGGTGTTAGAAAACGTCTTTACCCATATGCAAAAAGGTAAAACTCCCATGAAAGCTGCGATCGATGGTACTCAGGAAGTAGGCGGTGCGATGCTGGCTTCCACCTTAACTACTGTTGCTGTGTTTGCGCCTATAGTATTAGTTACAGGGGAAGCAGGACAGTTATTCTTTGATATCGGCATGGCACTTTCCGCTTCCGTAATGTTTTCTTTATTTGCTGCATTAACTCTGGTTCCTATGTTAGCGGGACTGTTTCTCAAACGGACAGAAGCAGAACAGATGTTAACAGGAGGAGAATATAGAGGTGGTAATTGGTTAGAGCGTGCTGTCTATCAAACTTCGGCTATTTTCCGTTTCGGACAGAGTAAATTAGAGCAATTTCTTTTAAAAACTGTGGGTTGGTCAATAGGAAGAGGTAAATTAAAACGTCGTTTATTTGTCTTAGCACTCCCCATAGTTTTATTAGTTGCCAGTTTCCAACTATTACCCCCCGCCGACTATCTACCAGAAGGAAACCGCAATCTAATTTTATGGCTAGCTGAACCCTTCCCAGGTACAAGTATTCCCGAAACGATAGAACTTTCTCAAGGACCAAGAGATTTTATCAGCGAACAACCAGAGATGATGAATAGTGTTCTGGTATCTCGTCCTGGTTTAAGAGCCATTGCAGGTTTTGTTGAACCAGAATTATCCACAGGTAATAATTTAGACGATATTGTTAACCGTCTGCGGGAAGCAAGCAGTAATTTCCCTGGTTATCGTTTTCTTGTACCTAGGCGTGTCTCTATTTTCCGCGACCCTGGTAAAGAATTTGAGGTGCAGATTATTGGTGAAGACTTAGAAGAATTAAACCGACTACAACAACAAGTTACCCAACAAATAAGAGAATTATCAGGAATTCAAAATGTCCGTTCCAATTTTGTGACAGGTGCGCCAGAATTACAGGTAATACCCAACCGCGAACGTCTAGCAGAAGCAGGATTATCAGAATCAGAAATAGGTGATATCATACAGGCTGCTTTGGGTGGTTTAAGAGCTTCTGAATTTGTCGATGGTAAACGAGAAATAGATGTCACCGTCGAATTACAAAGTACCTTTGTTGAAACTCCCGAAGAACTACGCCAACTAGCTATCTATAATGGTTCTGGTCAAAGGGTACAACTATCTGATGTTGCCGAAGTACTAGAAACTACAGGTCCCGATGCTATTAACCACGTCGATTTAGAAAGGTCTATTACCTTAACCGCTAGTGTATCCAGGGAAGCTCCTTTAGGTGCATTAATCGACCAAACCGAACAGCAAATCCTCGAACCTCTACGCCAAAACTTACCCCCTGGTGTCAGAGTTGAGTTAGCAGGATCCGCAGACGTTTTATCCGAAACCCTATTCCAGTTAGGTGCTACTTTCCTTCTTTCTCTAGTAATTACCTATCTGCTGTTAGTTGCTTTGTATCGCTCTTTTGTCTATCCGATATTAATTATGGCAACAGTACCCATGGGTATGACTGGCGCATTATTAAGTCTGGTAATTGCTAATTCTATTCCTGGTATGGTTGTCCCTCTGGATATGATTACAGGTTTGGGTTTTGTAATTCTTACAGGAGTAGTAGTTAACAATGCTATTCTACTAGTCGATCGCGCCCTGCAACTCCAAGATGAAGGTATGGAATACAATGCTTCTCTTTATTATGCCGTAGGCGATCGCTTACGTCCAATTTTTATGTCCGCAGGAACTAGTGTACTGGGTATGTTACCCCTTGCTGTCATTCCAGGGAAAGGCGCAGAACTCTATCAAGGTTTGGGTATTGCTCTTACAGGTGGTTTGGCTCTCTCTACTTTTTTAACTCCCACTGTAATTCCTGCTTTGATGGGATTATTACAGGATTTTCAACCTAGAAGAAATATTAAAGAGCAAGAGTTTGAACAGCAAGAATCTATGGCATTAGTGAAGGATAAAAGTTAGAAAATTTAATTAACGCGATCTACTTTTGGCAGCACTGCGCGGACAGGCTCCGCCTGGCACTGCGTGGACGCAAATTAAAAATCATCAAATCAATTAATTTAAGTTCGGGATAAGCCAAAATCCCGATTTTTTTGGCTTAAATTGGTTTAATGTAAAAATTTTGAACAAGGAAATCATGAATTAAAAAATCTGAGTAAAATTAAATTTTATAGCAGTCAAAGCAAAGGTTGAAACCCATAAACCTTGTAAGAAATTTTCGCAAAAAACGGGATACGTTAAATCTACTATCTTAATCTATAGTTCGACTACTATAACTTCTTGATATTGATAAATATTTATGGGATTAATTTAAAAATTTTCTCGTCAAATTACAGTAGATGGAATTATTTATCGCTGGAGATATCCACCAAAACCGAACCAAAATCATGAAGATGCTTATCCAGGTATTATAGTAATCGTTCAGCAGTTAGATTATGAGAATGGTTCAATATTAGCTCTAAACTTTAATCGATATCACATGAGCGGTGCTTATTCAGAACCAGAATTAAGAAAACCAGTTTTACCATCTGAAATTGCACTGTGCATTCTTAAAGCTATTCAAGCAGGTTGGAAAAGCAATCTATCTGGTAAAAAGTTTATGTTTGATGTGCGAGAAGATTGTTTTACGACAAATGATACTCAATAGATGTTTATCTTGATTATGGCGGGGAGTGCGCTCACGAAGTGACTCGCTATGCGAGATCGCGTTTTTATTCGTTAATAATTGTTTAAAGCGTTAGCGAAGTAGCTAAAATTAGGTGAAAAGTTGAATTACAACGAATAATTAATTATGGTTCAATCTACAGAACACCTTTATATAGTTAGAGATGAAAATATTTTAAACGGTGAACCAATTATCAAAGGAACTCGTACATCTGTTAGAGCGATTGTGGAAACTTGGCGGATGGGAATTCCTCCAGAAGAGATTTGTAATGGCTTGCCACATCTAACGCTAGCACAAGTATTCGATGCGTTAAGTTATTACAGCGATTAT
The DNA here is from genome assembly GCA_030065935.1 of Xenococcaceae cyanobacterium MO_167.B27. Classification (GTDB taxonomy): domain Bacteria; phylum Cyanobacteriota; class Cyanobacteriia; order Cyanobacteriales; family Xenococcaceae; genus JASJCP01. The sequence continues at coordinate 12,818 of JASJCP010000004.1, read as the reverse complement.
CAAGATGAGATTAACGCCTATATCGAGCAAAATCGAATTCCCGACGATTTAATCGATCCGTTGGTACGCGATCTATGAGTAGTTTGTTTATTCGTCTCTACCTAGATGAAGATGTTAATGTGTTGGTAGCGGATTTACTTAATGCTAGAGGCTTTGATGCTCTGACTGTAAGAGATGCAGGAAGACTTCAAGCAAGTGATGCAGAACAACTTGCTTATGCTATTACTCAACAAAGAGCTTTGGTTACACACAACCGTAGTGATTTTGAAGAGCTTGTTCAAACTTATTTTGCTACAGAACAAAAGCATTATGGAGTAATTTTAGCTGTTCGCCGTCCACCCCAGGAAATTGCTAAAAGACTTCTAGTTATCTTGAATCGTGTAACAGCAGATGAAATGGAAAATCAAGTTCGATACATTTAATTATTAAATTGTGAATAAGATTGCTACAGTTAGGAGCAATATAGAAAATAAATCAGAGCAAAAAATCAGTTATGCCAGTTGTAGCTGCTAAATCATATGTAGAGTATCGCAATGATACTTATTGGGTTGAAGGGACTCGGATTTCTCTTGACTCGATAGTTTATGCTTTTCAACAAGGATTATCTCCTGAAAGCATTGTTCAATCTTTTCCCTTATTAACACTCGAACAAGTTTACGGAGCGAACGCCAGAAACTAAAATAATTCAGCAAAACTATTTTTGTTCCCAAGGATTTATGATATTGATGCCACATTCTTCAAAATCAGACACATTTCGCGTCGCCAGAATAGCATTGTGAGAACTAGTGATTGCAGCAATTTGAGCATCAATCTGAGAAATAGGACGACCAATCTTTTTTCTTTTTGCAGCTATGATTGCAAATTGTTGTGCTGCATCTGAATCAAAAGGAAGAATACGCTGGGCAAAATCTACATCGAACATAGCTTTAGCTGCTTCTTTTAAAGCAGTGCGCCGTTTACCCTCTGATAATAGTTCCAAGCCATAAAGAATTTCAGCTTGAGTCAAAGTAGTGATAAATAGGTTTGTTGCTTTATGTGTCCCTATCCATCCCAAGACTAATTTATCGGGTTGCGAGCGCATTAATTCAGATAAGACATTTGTATCCAGAATAATCATTGCTCAATTTGAGGTGGTTCGTGCATCGGTTCGCGGGATGCAATAGATAAATCGTCAACACCACCTAGATCTGCAAAGCGTTTAGCAATTGCTTCTGCTAAGTTTTCTGGTGGTTGAACATCTTTTAAAACAGCAGCACGTAAGATTTGTCTTACTTCTTCTTCCATTGAGTGACCATGATGAGCAGCACGAATACGGAGTAGTTCTTTAATCGGTTCTTCTAAATTACGTATAGTTAAACTAGCCATAGTATTCTAATAAGATTCAAGAACTCCATTGTAATCAATGCTAGCGATGCAATCAATCATGGCACTATCTTCACTCAACTAAAGCAGGATTTTTCTTTTCTGCCCAAGGAGTTAGGATATGAGCTAAAGATGCTACTTTACATTCATCTGTGGGACATTTAAATACTGTATTATGGGCTTGTCTCCAGCGATGGAATTCTACTTGAGTCTGGGCAATAGCTCCTAAAACCAAGGCTTTGAAATCTGAATCGTCAATTTGTTCGGCAGCAGTAAGAGTTTGGGAGAGATATTTATCTGCTAGCTGGATGTTTTCTAGTTTGCCAATGCTCTCGGCAATAGCTATTAAAACCCTGGCTTTGTTATATGAATCGTCAGTTTGTTCAGCAGCAGTAACAACTTGGGAGAGATATTTATCTGCTAGCTGGATGTTTTCTAGATTGCCAATGCTCTCGGCAATAGCTTCTAAAACCCAGGCTTTGTCAGATGAATCGTCAATTTGTTCGGCAGCAGTAAGAGTTTGGGAGAGATATTTATCTGCTAGCTGGATGTTTTCTAGTTTGCCATAGGTCTCGGCAATAGCTCTTAAAACCCAGGCTTTGTCAGATGAATCGTCAATTTGTTCGGCAGCAGTAAGAGTTTGGGAGAGATATGTATCTGCTAGCTGGATGTTTTCTAGATTGCCAATGCTCTGGGCAATAGCTCCTAAAACCCAGGCTTTGTAATATGAATCGTCAATTTGTTTAGCAGCAGTAAGAGTTTGGGAGAGATATTTCTCTGCTAGCTGGATGTTTTCTAGATTGCCAATGCTCTGGGCAATAGCTCCTAAAACCCAGGCTTTGTCAGATGAATCGTCAATTTGTTTAGCAGCAGTAGCAGCTTGCTCAAGATATGTATCTGCTAGCTGGATGTTTTCTAGTTTGCCATAGGTCTCGGCAATAGCTATTAAAACCCTGGCTTTGTCAGATGAATCGTCAATTTGTTCAGCAGCAGTAACAGCTTGGGAGAGATATTTATCTGCTAGCTGGATGTTTTCTAGTTTGCCATAGGTCTCGGCAATAGCTATTAAAACCCTGGCTTTGTCAGATGAATCGTTAATCCAATCAGTAATGTTCTTTGCTTGTTTTAAATCTCCATCTTTGAAAAAAGCTAATGCTCCCTTCCCCTTATATTCAGAGCTTACCCGTTTACTTAATCGAGCTAGTTCCCATCTAACTTGCTGAATTTGTCCCCAAGGGGTATGCCACCAAACTATACCCACCAAACAAAATACCAAAGCTATCCCAACCGCTACTAACTGTCGATATAACTTCTGCCTACTACATTTTAATAGTTTCTCTTTATTGCTTTGATTTGCGCCCCAAACCAGATAAGGTTTTTGTTGCTCAATTAATCGCAATTCTTGCCAATTAAATAAATAACGAGGTTGGCGATTATTTCCTAACCATTCATTAACTCTGCGGTCTAAGAATTGATTAGCTTTATCTGCGGTGGTTAAATCCTTTCCTGCAACTTCTCTTAATGCTGGAATTAATCTTTCGTGGGCTAATTCATAACCTTCTTTGCCTTCCTTCTCTACAGGAGTAATTAATCGCACTCCTCCACTAGCTAACCAAGTAGTAGCTTCGACAATTTCACCAGGCTGTAATGTTCCTTGAATTTTCTGCTGTAAATCATCAAGAGTTAAGACCCCAGCGCGAACATTACGCTCTAAATTCGTCATTGCTAACAATACTTTAATTGCTGCTTGCCTTTGGCTAGGAATAACCCTCGCATCGAGAGTTTTATTCAGAAACCGAGTCATTAATCCTTCAATTCCACCAATTTTTTGAAACGCAGCGCGGTTAAAAGCTTGTAATTCTTCATTTTGTCTTTCAATTGTCCAAGCTAAAACCTGCAAATCTACTGGAGAAATTAAACCATCTTCTCTACTTGCTAATTCTGATGCGGTTAATTCGTTAACAAATTTTTCATCAAATTTGATTTCTTCTGCTTGAGCTATAACTTGCAGAATTTTTGCTGCTTCTTTAGGGGAAAATTTTTCTAAACGATATACTTCATAGGGACTCAGAGAATAACCTAAAGCTTTTTGTAATTCTATTAGTCTTCCTGATAAATCCTCTCTAATATAAATCAAAATTTTGACTGGTAAATCCTTGAAATTTATATACCAATCTTTTAAGGCATTAATAAACGGTTCTCGGTCTATTTTTTGCTTAAAATGAGCAAAAAACTGCTCGAATTGGTCAAAGATTAAAATTAAAGGCTTATCTACAGTTGCAACTGCTGAAGAAGATAAAATCGATAGTAAATCCCGATTATTAACTTGTGTTTCTTGTGTTTCTGATAGTTTTAATTCTTTGTCTAAAGCCTTATAAATAGTTTCCATCGGATCTTGATTACTAAAGCGAATATAAACCCCCCGATGGGTACTTTCTGATTTTAATAATTGAGGCAGAATTCCAGCTTGTAAAAAAGAAGTTTTACCCACACCAGATTCCCCCATCAAAATCCCCAAACGAAATGTCTTGCTAGTAATAGATTCTAAACATTCTCGTAAATCTCTTTCTCTCTGTAATTGTGCAAATATTTCTGCATCTTCTTGACTAAAAGCTCGTAATCCCTTAATTGCCTTGCGTTCAGTAAAATCAGGAAGAGGAGGGGATTTTCTTTGAATAGTTTTGATGGCAATTACCAAAGCAGTTAAGAAAATTCCACCTACTGTAACCCAAAAGAAAATTGGATACTGTTCTGGTAAATCAATTCCAAATGTTGTTTTGATAAACTGGGGTATAACTCCTCCAGGAAAGAAAAATAAAATTAGAACAGCATCAACCAAGAGCAGCAAAGAAACCCAATTTTTGGTAACTATTAACGTTGCTATCTCTTCAACAACAGATTCCAGTCTTTTAGCTAGCTGGTTAATATTTTTGAACTGTTCAGTTGGTTGAGCCGATTTATCCGAAGAAGAATTAGATTTATTATCTGGAGAAGTTCCCGAACTCATTTAATCTAAATATCAAGATTATGCGATATTACTTAATATGTACCCTACTCCAAGAAGAAAATTCTCTGGTAAAAATTAAGTAAATGTAAAGGTTAGAAGTTTGTTTTACTTTATCTTTATTTACTCCCTCGTTTTTTGAAGTGCGATCGCGCTTTTATGAAGCAAATAAACCTGTTTGAGCAAAAATATGGGAAACAAGCAAATCAAACTGCTTGATTACAGACAAGAAAAGGCATCAGATGATTTTGTGCCGAAATCTGCCATTCTTTCAAGTTCAGGATGGGATAGTATCCATTTAGAACTTCATCAACAGCCCAAGTTCGAGTGTCTCAAACATCAACATACTATGCACGTCATTGCCTATGGTTTTTCTAAGTCACCAGGGGAAAGATGGTTAGATGGCAAAGTTCAAACAGAAAGGCGAAATCAAGGAGATGTTGCGATTATCCCTGCTGGTATTGTCCATCGCTGTAATTGGAATACTTCAGCGGAGTTTGGAATATTAGCCATTGAACCAGTACTCCTGCAACAAGTTGGTCAAGATTTAGTAAATTGCGATCACCTAGAACTTATCCCTAGGTTTATGAATCAGCAAGATGCACTAATACAAGGAATTTTCTCGACTTTAAAAGATGAATTAGAGTCTCACAAAATCGGTAGTAATTTATTGATTGATAGTCTCAAAACCACATTAGCAATTCACCTATTACGAAAATACTGCACTACAAAACCCAAACTCTCTAGTTATGGAGATGGATTATCTAAATCGAAGCTGAAACAGGTAACAGAATATATCCAGGAAAATCTTGATCGCAATTTAAAAATAATTGAACTAGCTGCGATCGCCCAAATCAGTCCATATCACTTTATACGCTTGTTTAAAGACAGTATGGGTAAAACACCTCATCAATACCTATTGCAGCAGCGAATTAAAAAAGCGAAGTATCTGTTGCAGCATAGTGAACTTAGTATCCCAGAGATTGCAGCTATTGTAGGCTTTTGTGACCAAAGCCACTTTACTAGATACTTTAAGCGCATCATTGGTATGACACCAAGACAATTTATTGCTATATCGCAATAATTTACTAAAATTCCGCAGTTTTTTTCTAGAGTCTTGGTTAGCATCTTTTCTAAAGTATCTGTAAGTTCAAAGAGGTTTATAGATGCAAATCGAACAGAGAGAAGTAATAATTTCTACTCCCGACGGAGAAATGCCAGCTTTTTTATGTCTGCCTGCTGAAAATAGCCGTAAGCCAGGGATTATGCTGCTAATGGAGGCTTTTGGATTAACCCAACACATCAAAGATGTAGCAGTCCGAATTGCTAAGGAGGGTTATGTAGTTATTACGCCCGATTTATATTATCGTGAGTTGCCCAATAACAAGTTTGACTACGATGAAGTTGAGAAAGCAAAAGCGATGATGTACCGCCTCGATTTGAAGAAAACTATGGAGGAAGATATTAAAGCGGTATTAGCTTATCTTAAATCGCGAGTTGATGTATTATATCCAGACAGGATAGGGGTAACGGGGTTTTGTTTTGGTGGAAGCATGACCTTTTATACTGCTACTCGGTTTTCCCCTGAGATCGTAGTAGCTGCACCTTTCTACAGTGTTGTTCTGGATGAGTGGTTAGAAGCAGTTACCGATATTACTATTCCTGTGTATTTATTCTTTGGTGGTGCAGATCCTTTTATTTCTGGCGATCGCATTAACCAAATAGACTCTCGCTTCAAGGAACTTAACAAAGAATATAAGTTAAAAGTTTACCCCCAAGCCGATCACGGATTTTTTTGCCATGAACGCTCTTCTTACAATCAGTTAGCAGCCGAAGATGCTTGGCGGGAACTAAAACAATTTTTCCATAAACATCTGAAAAAAAATTGGTAAGTAGCTTCACTTTATTAAACACAAAATAGATGATGTTCGTAGTTTTGGCTAAAGCCAAAACTCTGCAAGGATTTAGTAACCCTGAAGGGTTGACTACAAACTTTATTTTATTTAGGTGGAGCTACTTAGAACCGATGTTTTTAACTTAGTTCAATTTATGTCTTTTTTTTCGGCAGCGTCCAATCTTTCAATTCTAATATTTTGATTTTACCGAAATGCTTTTGATTATGGGTAAACAAGGTTTCATCAGCAAATCTCCGTGATGAAGAAGCTTGGCGACGTTGTTTTATTTCCTCACAGAAATTGCTGAAATCTTCTTCAGTCATATCTGACCAACTACCTGCAAACTGCATAATTTCATCTATCTGATTCTGCGATCGCTCTAAATCCATTCTAAATTTATGAATTAGATCGTATAATTCTTTGCGCTTATCCTTTGGAATTAAACTAATTTCTTCTATTATTTTATTTTGTTCAGGAAACATAAAGCGATCGCTAAATTAATTACTCTAACCGTTGTTTATCTATTTTGTAATGAAAGTCTAAGATTACCTTGATGTTGAGACAATAGTTTTTGGGCTGCTTCTGGGTCTAAACCAGTCCATTGCATCAAAAGAGCTAATTTTACTTTTTTGCCACTACGCTGTAATAATTCATCTGCTTCTTGACGGTTTAACTCAGTAAGATCGCAAATAATCCGCAAAGCCCGATCGCGTAATTTAGTATTAGTCACACTGACATCGATCATGCGATTCCCATAAACTTTGCCTAGCTTCACCATAACCCCTGTAGAGATAATATTCAGTGCCATTTTGGTTGCTGTCCCTGCTTTGAGTCTGGTTGAACCTGCTAAGATTTCTGCTCCCACCAGCAAACGAATATCTATATCTGCATTAATGGGTACTTGTTCTGAGGTAACACAACTAATGGCAACGGTAGCTGCGCCTCTTTCTTGGGCTGCGTGTAATGCTCCATGAACATAAGGGGTAGTACCTCCTGCGGTGATCCCAATCACTACATCTAAATTGTTAATTTCATGATGGGCGATCGCTGTTTCTCCATCTTCAGGACGATCTTCGAGACTTTCAGAACTTCTAATTAAAGCTCCTGCTCCTCCAGCGATAATTCCCTGTACTAGTTCGGGATGAGTACAAAAAGTCGGGGGACATTCTGCTGCATCTAAGACTCCTAGCCTACCACTGGTTCCTGCTCCTACATAAAACAGTCTTCCTCCCTGACGCAAACGTTCAGCACTGGTATCAATGGCTTGAGCCAATGCGGATTTAGCTCCAGCGATCGCTTCAACTGTTTTGTAGTCTTCCTGATTAAACAGTTCTACTATCTCTAGAGAAGATAGACTGTCAAGATTTTGACTGTGAGGATTGATTTGTTCAGTAAGAAGATGTCCCCTATCATTTAACATTGATCATTTACCATTTATCATTTACTATTCATTCAGAGTCCTTTATCCCTCATCCAGAATCCTTTACAAAAGTCCTTCTAGTCGGCGACGAATATTATCTAAATCATCTGGAGGAATGGAATTATCTTCTGAAGGTGAGGTAGCAAGACTACTTTCGTCTTCTTCAGGATTCCAATCTGTTTTTGGAGCATTCTTTTCAGGAGGGACTGCTAATTTACCAGTTTCGATTATTTCCCAGTCGTAATCTGCCTTTTGACAAAAGGCTTCGATTTCTTCTGAATCAATTACCTCTACTGTAGCTTCGGGAAAATCTTGGGCTTCTAGCATCATTGCAAAACGAAGTGCGTCATCTTCTTCTTGAAACATCAAAATTTTATTGCGATCTCCTACTTGGATGGTATGAATGCCCTCATTACTGGTTCCTGCATTAAACAACAATATATATACTCGCATAACAATAAATCTCATACTAGACTTAATTATCAATTATCAACACTATGGTTGGATATGGCGAGGTAGTTCTCCCCACCACCCACCGTCAAGATTCAGATTAGGTAGGGTTTGGAAGAAGGAACTTGAAACCTCTCCTGTAGTAAGGGGAAACCTCACTTTCTCAACTTTCAGATAGGTATGAAAGATCGAGGTGAAAGAATTAGGAAATATAAATAGATTAGCTCAAGGGTCGTCAATTTATGCAGAACTCCTGATCTCTAATCCCGATAGCTCCCCTCCCCCGATCAATTAATTATTAATTATTGACAGTCCTCCTGAGCCGTTTTGACAGCTTGATTATAGTTAGTAGCCAATTGTAGAGCTTTTTCAAAAGCACCATTAGCGCGAGTAGGTTGCTTCATAGAGCAGAAATTTATTCCTTTATATAGCCAAGTGATCGCTTGTTGTTCAGGGGAAAGATCGTCTCGAACTAAAACCCGAGCAAAAATTCTAGTAGCTTCGTGAGTTTGTCCTAGTTTGGCTAGGGCTAGTGCTTTACCCTGTTGGGCTGAGAGATAATTAGGAGCATAAGCTAGTGAACGTGCGAACGCTTCTAGAGCCTGAGAATATTTGTGTTGCTTCAGGAAAGATTTTCCCTGTTGGTTATAAGCAACAGGAAGACTCACGCTATTACCTTGAGAATTATTTTCTAGTAAATTAATCCCTCTTTCTATGGCAATTTCCGAGGCTGGATACTGCTCCAGTTTATGTAAAGCTTGAGCATAGTTAATCCATACTACAGGATTTTTGGGGTTAAGTGCGATCGCTCTATCCAAAGCTGCTACTGTTTCTTGATATTTCTCAAGATAATATGAGGCTTCACCTCGACAATTCCAAGCTAATTCTGATTCAGGTTGAATTACGGTAGCGGAAGTACAAGACTGTAACATTAATTCATATTCTTTTAGTCCTTTAAGGGCATAAGCACGGTTGATCCAAACAGTAGCGATATCTTCATCTACTCTCAAGGCTCGATTATATATACCCAGAGCTTCTGAGTAGTTTTTCTTTTCAAGGTGGAGATTGCCTTTAGTAATCAGTTGTTTTTGGTTAATGGTTCTTAGCAGTTGATTTCCGAACCAGTATAAGGCAGTGCCAGACAATAAAACAGCAAGAAGACTTAATACAACAGGAACAACTTGACCGGAAGATCTACCAGAATTGAAATTCGAGTTCTGAGCAGCTGTTCTGTTATCTTGGTGGGGGGGATTTCCTCCAGATTTCATCAGCCCTGTCGTCCGCCGCCCCAAAGCTGGAAAAGGGTTACTAGACATTATAGGAGAAAGATTTTCTTTTAAATTAGAAATTGGCGAGTCAGTAACAGCAAAAAGTTTTAATTGTTTTTCTATCCAATCTAGGTCGAATACAGCACTATAAATGGGATTACTCAGACTAATTTGCTGATTTTTAAGCTTTGCCAAGCCTAGCTTTATTAATTTTTTTTGTTGGGGAGTATCATCGTATTTAATGGTTCTTTGTTGCCAAAGATGTTTGTAAGCTTCTAGTAAAGACTCTGTCGAAAAATTATCATTATCTAAAAATTTTTTTTGGATATTTTTAAAATGAGTTGCAGCCACTCCTGTATCCCAATTTTTAATTAAATTTTTTTGGACTAATTCATTAATAGTAACTATTTCTTGTCCTGGAGCAATAACGATTTTTTGTTCTTGAATTGTCTGATATACTTTTTGGGTTAAAAAAGGTTGATTACCTGTCCAATAATTTACTGCCGTTAATACTTTGTGAGGCAAACTGGTTAATTTTTCTAACCCAAACATTTTGAGACGTATATTAGTGTAAGGCTGTAGAGAAACTAACTCTTCTTCAATCCAATCTTGATTAAATACCGACATATATTTAGAGTTAGCCACTTTCAATTTATTTTCTTGGCATACGAGCAAGCCACAGTTGATTAATTCTACCTCTCTAGTATCCCCACTACTTACTACTTCTCCTTGTTGTCGAACTTCTCGATATAATTTGAGCAAATCACTAGGATCGCATTTTTGATTGTGGAGAATAGAGCTTTCGATTCTATTGAATACTTTGTAATTTTCGAGGATAGGTTCTGTAATTTTATTTTCTCGAATTATATTTAATTGTTGTAAGAAAAAATTGAGAGTAGTTTGAGAAATAAGTCCTTGTAATACTGCATAGTCACCAAACTTTATATGAGATTTGGACTGTTCTTGGAGAATTTTCTCGATTTGGCGCTCGCTAATAAATCCAGCAGCCTTAAGATATTGTCCTAAAGGTTGTAATTGTTGATTAAGTGCTAGATTCGGCCATTGTTCAGCAAAGAAATTTGCCGTTTCTGGTTTAATCCAGCCCCTAATTGCTATTATTTCACCAATTTTACAGTTAGGCAGCGATTTTTTAGCTTGTAGGGCTATTTTTACTTGCTCCAGAGAAATTAAGCCGGCTTTTTGCAATACTAAGCCCAAAGGTTTAACTATTAGGGTTTCAGCCATAAAACAATTTGGAGAAGATTTAGATAAATTATATATAAATCAAAGTCTCCAGCACATCTTAATCTTGGGTTTTGTGTCTGGAAAATATCTTTCACTTAATTTAAGAGTTGTTACTAGAGTTTCCTTGATTACTCCCGTCTTCAGTTGCCAAACTAGTCGAGGTTTCTAAACCATAGACAATATAAGTGTTGACAAATGATTAAATTTGGAGTTCTCAACATCTTATAACGGCTCAAACTATTGCTAAGTAAAGTTTTCAACAAGTTCTTGTATCAAGACTGTTAAGTTATCCCCTTGAAGAGGGTCTCTTAAAATAGACTCAGAGCCTTCTTAGCAAGCAAGATCAAGATAAAATCTCAACACAGCGATTGTATATGCTTCTTGACCAGAAGTATCACTCACCGTCAAAATAATACTCTACCATTACCAGTTAATATTTCATGACAAAAACACCCATCAAAACCAACAGCAATACAACTCAACTTCCAGATAACTTAGGACGTTTTGGGCCTTACGGTGGAAAATATGTCCCCGAAACTCTGATGCCAGCTTTAGCAGAACTAGAAACAGCTTATGCTAAATATCGGGCAGATGCAGACTTCCAACAAGAATTACAAGGCTTACTTAAAGACTATGTAGGAAGACCAAGCCCTCTTTACTTTGCGGAGCGTCTCACCCAACATTATGCACGTCCCGATGGCACAGGGGCACAAATCTATCTTAAACGAGAAGACCTCAACCACACAGGAGCGCATAAAATTAACAATGCTCTAGCTCAAACCCTTCTGGCAATTCGCATGGGGAAAAAACGCATCATTGCTGAGACAGGAGCAGGACAACATGGAGTTGCAACCGCCACAGTTTGCGCCCGTTTTGGTCTAGAGTGCATTATCTACATGGGCGTTCAAGATATGGAACGACAAAAGCTCAATGTATTTCGGATGGAATTATTAAATGCGACAGTACAACCAGTCACTGCAGGAACAGGAACACTAAAAGATGCTACTTCCGAAGCTATTAGAGACTGGGTAACAAATGTAGAAACTACTCACTATATCCTTGGCTCTGTAGCTGGCCCTCACCCCTATCCGATGATTGTCAGGGACTTTCATGCTGTCATTGGACAAGAAACTCGCCGTCAGTGTCAAGAGAAGTTTGGAGCATCACCAGATATCCTCATGGCTTGTGTAGGTGGTGGTTCTAATGCTATAGGACTATTTCATGAGTTTATCCCTGAGTCTTCCGTGCGTCTTATCGGAGTAGAAGCAGCAGGAGAAAGTATTGTGTCAGGAAAACACGCAGCAACTCTTACAGAAGGTCGTCCAGGGGTGTTACATGGTGCAATGAGTTATCTGTTACAAGATACAGAAGGACAAGTAGTAGAAGCTCATTCTATTAGTGCTGGTTTAGATTACCCTGGAGTTGGCCCTGAACACAGTTATCTTAAAGATACTGGTAGAGCAGAATATTATAGTGTTACCGACCAAGAAGCTGTAGAAGTACTTTGTAAGTTATCGGAACTAGAAGGTATTATCCCTGCACTAGAAACTGCTCATGCTTTTGCTTATCTAGACAAGCTTTGTCCTCAACTAGAAGGAAGTCCACGCATTGTTGTTAATTGTTCTGGAAGAGGAGATAAGGACGTACAGACTATTGCTAAATATTTGGGAGATAAAATTTGACAATTTTGGGTGGGCATTGCCCACCTTTAAGGGATGAATTATGGATTATGAGGACGGAGGAAATAAATTGCTACCTGCTTTGGGTGGGTATTGCCGAAGATACTACTAAAAATCCTAATAACTGAACTAAAACAATACTAGGGCCTGAAGGTAAATCGAAAGCCCCAGAAATTATCATTCCTATCACTGCACTCATCGCACCAATAGCAGCAGCAGTAATTAAGAAAGGAACAAATTGTTGACTGATTATCTTGGCTGTTGCAGCAGGAATTACTAAAAAACCATTCATCAATAAAATACCAACAGTACGAACTGTTAAAGCAATGGTTAAAGATAAGAGAATGATAAAACCTTGACACTCCCATCGTTAAACGCTCCTAAAGTCGCGCTATAACGAGGGATTCTTGCTTCATAGATTGCCAACTAGATTAAACAACGTCAGTTGTTTAATCCCCGTCGCATCATCTCCACAAGCTTTTTCTGGGACGGTAT
>JASJCP010000248.1 GCA_030065935.1 Xenococcaceae cyanobacterium MO_167.B27 | reverse complement strand
GATTATCACTTTCTTTTAAGGTTTTAATTAGTCTTTCTTTTTGCTCTGGAGAAAGATGATTTTTAGCTGGCATTTCTGTTGGGTATCGCTGATTTGTCTTGTCTTGATATTATACAATCTAGCTGCGTAGCAGCTTATACCCGAGCTTTTAGCTTTAAATCAGTCTTTTTATCTTTCCGCCAAAAGAAGACCTCCAGCTATGCTGGCGGGATGAATTTTGGACAGGGTTTGTCGGTTTTGTAGTATGATGAGAATAGCGGTAAAGCGCATAAAAATATTAAGGGGACTGACTGCCCTTGCCTCAGATCGTCGAGACAAATATCACCCTCGAAATTGTAATGGTGACGCGACTGGAAGATTAGGTTTAGCTCTTGTAGCATAGTCAACAAATCAAATAGAATTTAGATCCGTTTGCGGTCGGTGCGCCCGTCAACGTTAAAGAAACAGCCCAGTGATGGCGGTCTGTCGGGGTCTTAAACTTTGGGAGATAGCATATCGTTTGAACCAAAGCGGACTAGATAAGAATCTATATGGGAATCTCTCACTAAAAGTGAGAGAGGTTCAATGCCACATTGACTGCATAGTTTACTACTAGGATAGAACATATCTACACACTCAACTATGCCTCCATGAGATAAAGCTTTATTCTGTAGCAAGGTTTTGAATTTGTAGAAGCTGGCATCAGCAAAATGAAAAGCTAGTTTTTTATTTTTCATTAAACCTTTGATGTTTAATGTCTCCAGCCTAATATGTCTATATTTTCTAGCTAAATCTGTTGTTAATTTTTGCAAAAAGTCATTACGTTTATCAGCTATTTCTTTTTGCAGTTTAGCTAATTTCTGATAGTATTTTCGGGCATCCTTTGACCCGGCAATTCCTTTCTTTCTGTCGCCCAATTGCTTGTTTCGATTGTGATACTGTAACTTGCCTAGCTTGATTTTCGCAGTCCTTAGTGGCTTTGGGTAAGTTATCTCAGTTCCGTCACTAATCACACAGTATTTGCCATCAGTCAAATTTACATCAATTCCCACAGGTTCAAATACTTCATGAATTATCGGGGGAATTAACTCCGCTACATTTTTTACAAGCATAGTTTATTAGTTGTAATTTTTTTTCGACATCTCTTACGCTTTAAACATTAATCCAAGCCCGTGATTCATGAGGGGCAGCTCACTTGGGGAAACCCCAAGTGTTTATACGCGGGAGTCCCATCGGTGAACCGAGGGTCTTCTCACGGAAGAATGATAAAATTTATATCTTCTGAGTCCAACAACTGCTATAGTTCTGTAATTATACTGTGATTATCTCAAAATCTTGAAACTCAAAAAAATGAAAATCAGCCCTAAAATAGCTTGATTTGAGCTAAACAAGCTATTGCCCGTCGGTCATTTCTTGTGCGGTATATAGCCCTACCAGTCTGGCAATGAATATAGAGGGATACATCATTCCAGCGATCGCTTGTAGATTAGCTAGAGTTCTTGCAAGATTGCTCACAGGAGTAATATCACCATAGCCGAGAGTGGTTAAAGTAGTAAAGCTGAAATAAAACATTGAATCTAATGAATCTAATCCCTCTCCTGAATAAGAAAATGCATCAGGATCGAGAAGATAGATCATACTATAGAGCAACCCCCAAACTATACCAATTAAAAAAAATACCGAAATTCCCCCTTTAATCGTGTCCGCGCTGACTTTTTTCTCAGAAAAGATTTTTCGATTTATCGTCACAAGTGCTGCTAGTATAAACAGGCAGTATATTATTTGTATTACTAATTGAAAGAGCTTGTCTCGCTCTATATTTCCTTGTAGCTTAGTATAAACATCAAGAGTAAATGATGTTGCTGCGAACATTAGTAGCAGAAAAAAAAATCTTTTGTTGAGATTAAATGTTCTAATAATAGCAATAATTGTCCCTAAAAATATGGCAGAGATTATAATTTGTCCTGCTGTTCCCTCAAGGGTAGGAGATAGTAGAAAAAGTAAAATGATTATGGCTAACAATTGAGAATATCGATTTTGTATAGATTTTTTCCACCAATCTAATTTCATAGTTTTTGATTGATATTTTTTTACCAGTGCTTATTTGAAAACACCTCTTGATCAAGAGACTTTCTTCTGTTAGTAACTAAAATAATATTTCTTGGATCGGATTCAAGTTTAACAACTTCTTAAATCTTAAAAGAAAGAAAATTTCTCTAGAAAAAGAGTATTTTTGCTGGAGAATAATATTATTTTATTGATATTTTTAAATATCAATAAAATAATGCTCGTTAAGTTATTTAATATTTTTGAGCGATTGACTGCAATATTTTGAGAACCTATTGATGGACTTGCTAAAAACCTAGCTAAAATTATCTACTTTAACTGGCAAGTCAAGCTTAAGTTCAATTGAACTACGTTAGCTTCTGTGTCAAGAAATCATACAGTCTTGACTGGCAAGTATGGATTGAAGATAGCAAGACTCCTGTACTTAGGAAAGTAGCTATTGCTTATAAATGATTAAAAATCTCTAAAGTTCTAGTTTTTTCGTTTATTCAAACAATAATCAATATCAGAGACTGCTTGAGAGAAGTATTCTCCTAACCACTTATCCTGCAATTGTTTAGCTTCTTGACTCCGAATAAAGGTGTTGACTGTACCACGCCATTGGGAATCACCTTGAGGCAAAATCAATCCATAGAAGTCACAGGTTAAAGGTTCTTCTGGGATAAGTTGGTAATTTTCTTGTGCTAAATTTTGTCGAGCAATTTCTCCTGATAGCAAAACTCCATCACTAACAAAAGCATCGAGGTTCCCATTGACAACTGCTTTAACTCCTTCTATTCTTCCTTCTGCTCCCTGAAAATAAACTATTGTTGCCTGAGAATAAATTTTTTGTAGAAATTCGGCAGTTGTAGTGTCTTGAAGCACCCCTGTTTTAACTTCTGCTAAACTGCTTTCTAGATCAATTTTTGCTGCGTTTTCATTGCTAACTAGAAAACGAGTACCACTAGCAAAAAAGGGGTCGGAAAAACTTACCCCTTCTTGGTCTTTCCGAATAGTGTTGGGACCGCATTCGAGGTGAGCGGTATTCTGCTGTACTATTTCAAAACGATTTTCTATGTTAGAGGGTAATTTGATTACTTCAATCTCAGAGGAAATATTGAATTTTTCGGCTAAATGCTGTCCTAAAGAATCAGCAAAATGCTCACAATAACCAGTCCATACATTCTTCTGATTATCTATGTAGCCAAAAGGAGCAGCATCGCTTCTCATAGCTATTTTGAGGGTTTTTGTGTTCTGAATTTCAGCTAAAACAGAGCTTTTTTTTCTGGGAGCGGTTGCAACTACTGATTCTGGGATAGGAGGAGTGGGAGGAGTATTGCCATAGGCTTGTTCTAGTTGTTCTGGGGTCAAAGATTTAACTAGATATAGGGGCATTTCTTCAGGACTGATCGTTTGGCCATAAGCAGAACTGAGATAGGATTGATAGTCAGAGCGAGCGCGTAAATGGACTTCCAAAAAAGCTAGGCTCATTGCTTTTAAATAGTCTCTTGCTAGAACCGATCCTTTCAAGATATCTAGTAGGTTATCAGTTCCCTCATCACTGCTGATAGAGTTATGTCCTGCCCCCACCATGACCCCCAAATATTTATTTTCCGTCGTTAACCAGAGAAAAGGATGAGCCTGTTCTTCAATAAAAGGAGCCACAATATCTTTACTAGCGCCCAAAATCATGGTGGGAATAGCTATCTGACTCATGCTTTCTGGACCAAAAACCGAACTGGTCACAGGATTAACTGCTACTGATGCTTTGATGCGAGAGTCTGTAAAATTATATTTTCCTAATGGCAAAGAACTAGCACGACACTGAAGCAGCATTGAGGCATTGAGAGTAAGCTGGTCTTGCTGGCATATTTGCCTAATTCTTTCTTGGTTAAGAGGCGCACCAGAAAGAGCCAAGGCGGTATAACCGCCAAAAGAATGACCCAGAACACCTACTTGTTCCCAATCGATTAGTCCTTGAAATGCTGAATGATTTTCTATCTCATTGAGGAGATAAGTTATATCTAGGGGTCGGCTATAAAATTCTAATGGGCTAACATCAACGCTTAATTCTCCTCGCAAAAAAGCTTCTTGATACTTACTATTGCTGCCTATATGTTCGGGAACTATGACAATGTATCCGTGAGAAGCCAAATGTTCTGCCAAGTACTGAAAATGGGAGGGACTCGAACCAAAACCATGAGTTATTATTGCCAAAGGAGCAGGTTTAGTTTGACCTTCAGGCATATAGACATCTGTATCGAGATTATAAGATGCTGTAAAACCTATGTGGGTCTGACGTATTTCATCGATCTCGAAAGTTATCGTTTTTTGAGCGACGGAATAAGACCCTGCTTGACGCAAATCTGGCATCTGCTCAAAATCTAACTCTTGCATTGAGAGAACCTCGTTGTTGGCTATTTTAGCGATCTCTTCGATTGTGGTATTATTGTATTCCAAAAAGTTGCTTATCTCTTTGATTACAGAGATAATTAACTGGGCATTAATTTGAATTTCCTTGGTGGGAAAGTGACGCATTACATTAATTGCCGTTAAACCTTTTGAGTCGGCTGCTGCGAGAATGAGAGCAGCGCGAATCGCATAAATACCGTTGCGCTCTGGATGAGTATAAATTACCTGTCCTAAATTTCTAAGAACATCTTCTCCCATAGGCATATTTGTGAGCCGAAATACAGTGATAGCACTAACCTCAAACTGTTGCTGCAATGCTCGACGTAATTCAGACAATGTCTGCGGTTCTAAGCGATTGGCATAAAAGGCAAATTCTGGCGTTATTTTACCTTCTTTAGCAAACACTTCCAGAGAATCAATTGAGAGGTAAAATTCACCGAATATAGGTAGAGAAAAACTGATGCGCTCTGCTCCCAGACTGGGCTTGGGTTTTAATGCCATAGACATTGTTCCCAAACTAGCCAGAAGAGCCGTAATAATTATTTTTAATAGTTTTTTTCTAATCTTGTAGGAAATCATTGCTACTCTCTAAGACTATATTGTGACACTATACAAAGTTGCTTTGGCTCAAATCTAGGCTTAACTAATTATTTTTAGATTTTTACCATAATTTTCGAGGTCAAAAGCGTACGCGGGTGGGTTAACGGACGAGGTGGTGGTTGGGCTGATGGACATCGCGGAGATTGGGTCAATATTCGTCCCTGGCTTAATGGTTGGTATGACAGGGGCAGTTTTTACAATTACAATCCTTGGCGTAATGGCGCAGGCTGGGTTAATGGCAGGGATGGCGGTGGCTTTGTGAACGTCCGGTGACATCCTCCTGACATAACAAGGTTTTCGGTCATTGTTTAATACTTGGACAGCGAAATACACTGTTGGAGAAGTCAAGGAGAATCCTGACCCTTGTGAGCATGGGTTCAGGCTCTGCCCTCTATTGGTAACGCTAGTCTAGTTAAGAATCTTAGAAGCAGAAAATCTAAATTGTGAGATTTAGAATCCCCCGTTAACCGCTTTGCGGTTAACGGGGGGAGTTGTCAAGTGTAAATAAATGTTATAAGCATAAGTGATTGTACTAGGAAAAATAATATTATTTGAGTAAATCTAAAGCTTAAAGCTTAAATTAACCTTGGCTATTTTTAGGAGAGAGCTATGGAAGTCAATTCTCCAAATCGTAAACCACTATCTCCTGAAGAGGTAGCTCATCTTGAGAAACTAAAATCTGTAGTTAAGAAAGCCCTGGAGGATGGGAAATTTTCGCCTGAAGAAGTTGCTCATATTAAGTCCATTATCTGGTCTGATGGCAAAGTGACTTATGAAGAGTTACGCACTGTACATCAAACAATCAAGTCGGTTACGGGACATGAGCTCCCCGAAATGGCTTGGCAATCCAACAGGTAATTATTTTGTCACACTCCCGCGAAGTTTCCCCACAAGTTTATACACCCTGTCCGCACCCCATTCATGGGATGGTAATTCCCGCTCTGTTTTTAAAAATTGTTCTTGAGTGTTGGTTTTTTAATTTTAACTAATCAACTTTAGCGATCTCTTGTTACTGGTTGCTTACTAAATAAGATTTTTGAGTAACTTTTTAATTTTCTAGAGTCTTGTAACTAGAAAAACATACTCCGAGGGTGCGCAGGGAGTCTGCCTGGGCAACAACTAGATTGTTGCGAGAGTAAGTGCCAGGTTTTGCTCACAAAACCTCTGGACGCTGAGGGCGAAGGCGCGACACACCTGTTAATGTAACTGTTTTGCTTCAATCATTAACTTGAAATCGCCCCTTCCGCGACCAAATATAAGCTTGCTTGTAGGAGGCATCGGCGGGAAACATTAAGCCATCGATAAATCGATGGGTACTTCACTTTATTATATATCTTCAAGAAAAAAATCATGGTTGCTACTCCCCCTAGAGATTCAGCATCAGAAACAGCTTTAACTGGCGAGGAACTAAAAAAAATAGACGCTTACTGGCGTGCCTGCAATTATCTGGCAGTTGGGATGATATATCTGAAGGATAATCCCCTTCTG
>JASJCP010000247.1 GCA_030065935.1 Xenococcaceae cyanobacterium MO_167.B27 | reverse complement strand
GTTCTCTTCGAGATCGCGCCCTAAGACTGTAATTTTGTGTATTACATTGAGCCGTGCATAATGGGAGTTTTAGTCAATCAGCGATCACGCAGTGCCTCGCTTCGCGAGATCGCATACCTAGCCCAATACTATGCTACAAACATATGACAACTTGACGTGCGGAAAGTGAATTGTAAATCCCAATCAAAATAAAGGTTAGGATATTTTGGGGGAATCATTGGAAGTGCTAGACGTTCCCCAGTTTTGATGGTAGTTCCGATATTAGTTTCTTTCCCAAGATATATGAGTCTGTGAGGATTATTAACAATGTCATTGTAAGCATGAACTATTAATCCACCTTTGTCGTCATAAGCTGATGTATCTAGATTCTTAATAGCAAATACTTCAGAGATACGTAAACCATAGACAATTTGCATTCCTAAAGCCCATAACCATGATTTACGAACATCTATGTTTGTGTTGGGATGTAATTCTACAGTTATACCTAAAGTGCGCGCTGGCGAAGCCAGAACCCTGCGGGATCGCGCCATTCCATAAATTCTTCTAGAGTGATAGTTTGACATTCTCTAAATTCAGTTTGCTTAGAATCTATTTTCTTGAGTTCTTTATAGATACTGTAATAACCATTTTTTCTCACTAATCCCCTATAAGCTGACATAGCGTCCTTATAAGTTTTACTGCCCTGTTGCCAACGGTTTAAAGTAGCAATAATATCTTTGCAGTTAATTACTTTATCTTGTGGTAAATGCTCATAGAAGCGTCCATAAGTTTCTCTATAGCTTCTCTCATGACTAGGATGTCCTTTAATCCGTGTATTACCGCGTCTGTCTTTACGATTCCAAAAATCATCCTCTACAACTGCGATCGCATCCTTAAAAGTAAGTAAATCATTTTCAATTTTCCCTACTTCTTTAATCTCTCGGTCCTACCATTCCCAAAATTCAGACTCGCTAGTAAAAGATTTTATGTAACTTAAAGTATAACTTTGCCGTTTAGGCACGCTTATGCTTGAATAAATTTACGGCAAACTTATGCTTTATATAAAAAATTATAAATTTAATTAGATTTGGAAAAAAACACTAACTAACTATATGATTCTAAATTTAAAATAGCTTTTTTCCATGCACCTCGAACTTCTTTATACCGAAAATATCCTGGTTGAGAAATTACTTGAGATACGCGATTTTCACTAGGATATTCTCCTGATTGATACAGTTTAAGCAGAGCTTGCTCAATTTGATTACAACATTCTTCTATTCGTCTGGCTGTATTCAATTTTTGGTGACAACAACGTTTTGCAGAGATAGCTTTACATAATGTAGGAAAGTGACTAGAGAGAGTTCTTCTGCTCACGGGGTGACAAGCACCCCAAACCTATTGTCTAACTTGGGTTGAGAGCAGTTAAGTTGCGGATACAATCAAGGTGAAGCTAGAGAATGATAATTTTTTTCTGGGAGGAGTGATCGCAGAATGACTGACTCCCCGAACAAGTTGATTTTTAGTTCAATTAAATTAGTTCATTATAGAGCGGAATTTTATGATAAAAAATATCGGTCTGAAGTAAAAAATAGACCGATTTTAATGAAATTATTACCTTTTTACGAATCTCATTTTAAACAATATTTAAGGTAACCGTTCACTCCCCCCTCTGAAAAAGCGATCGCTCGCCCAAATTGCCCACTCAATATAGAAATTGACAGACTACCTTTAATTCCGATTCCGAGGTTTCTAGTTCCAGAACATGATAGCCCATATAAGGTTTGGACTCAGTTAGGTTTAAGGTTTGATTGCAAGCACTGCATTGACTGGGATATTGAGGAATAATGGATGAAAATGACAGTGGTTTACTTCGTCCGAATCCCTTTGAACCCTTCTGTCTTCCTGGCTTTCTTTTCGACTTGGATTTTTTGGCTATTGGCTGTTGAATTATCTTTTTCTTTGATGAGGGGTTCGATTCTGATGAAGCCCATTCTTCTTCACCCTTTGCTACTCCATCCCCCTCCGTCTTGTTCCAAGGATTGTCCAGAGACGGTGGCTGAGAACTATTGCTGGAATTGGAGTTGATTTTCTCCCACTGTTCTATAGCTAATTTATGTAAATTCTCTGCTACTTCCACTAATCTTTCCTTCTTTAAAGATTGGAAGTAGTCCCGATTCATTTGTGCCAAATCATCTTTACTTAGTCTAGCCATGAAATAAGCATACAGCAATCGGAGTTATCTGCTCTATTTTGGTTCAAAAGTGCGGTGCCGAAGGCAGAGCGCGAAAGCTGGTCGCTTTTTCAGAGGGGGGAGTGAACGGTTACGTGAGGTTCTTCTGTGTAATCATAATGTTTTTGCTATTTCTTTGAGCGTTGGTGGGGAAATGTCTTGGTTGTTCAAAATTGTTTTGAGATAACTTTCGACTGTCTCATAATTAAATGTTTTAGGAGACTTCCTTTGAGGATTAGAAGTTGTCGGTAATTTTTTAAGGTTAATTTCCCAAAATTCAAAGGCTTTTCTATTGAACCCAATAAAATCAAGTAAGGAAATATCTAAACAGTAACAGATTCTTGCAAATATTCTCAGTTCAGGAAGACTTTTCCCCTTACACCACATCGATACCGTGTTTTTCGGCAATCCAAAAGCTCTAGAAAAAGCAGTAATATTGGATTATGGTTTAAACTACGGCAAACTTATGGTTTAAGTCACAATAATTTCTACAATATTAATGAAGGTTGATTTTTGCTAACAGGAGTTCGAGTATGTATAAAAATATCTTAGCTGCTATAGATAACAGTGAACTCAGTAAACAAGCATTTGAACAAGCTTTATCTTTGGCTAAGGCTTTTAATGCTAATCTGCATTTACTTCATGTCATATCTTCTCTCCAAGCAGAATATGAAGATACAGCTTCTCTGGCTTTTAGTGGTGCTTATTATCCTGATACTATAGATGAAATTGTTAAAGAAACATGGGAAAATTTAGAAGAAGCAGGATTAGAATTATTAAAAAGCCTTTGTAGTAAAGCAACTGAAGAAGGGATATTTGCCGAGTTTACTTTAAAAATTGGTGAAATAGACCAAACAATTGTAGAATTTACCAAAAATCACAATGCAGATTTAGTGGTTGTAGGTAGTCATGGTAGAAAAGGTTTAAGTGAATTCTTCTTCGGTAGTGTTAGCAACTATGTTTCTCATAATGTCAATTGTTCGGTTTTATTAGTGCATTAAGATTAAAACTCTTGCATAAATCTCTAATATCAAGTCCCTTTAATTAGTTACAAAAAAACTTATACCATTGATCACCTATTAGCTGGTATAGACTAATAATAAATTGTAGTAGCAAATCCAGTTTAATTTGTTGGGTAGTGCCAATTAATTGTAGCTCCCCCGCAACCCCCCAAATTTGGGAGGAGAGAGAGAACAGTTAATTTGAAATTTAAAAAGAACCTAGCATTTTAGTCTAGATAGGCTGGTAAGTTGGGTTGAGTGAGCGAAACCCAACATTGGTGGAACGAAAGTTGGGTTCTGCACCTTCGTTTAACCCAACCTACTGGCGTGTCAAGCTTTATTTGGTAGATTAGGAATATCTGGAAAACATTGATTTACTTCGGTTTCACGAATAAACTATTGCACTGTTTTAACCTTGACACGCCACTACCAAGTCTATTTCGTTTGAGGACAACTTACTGCATCTTCTGGAGTACGAGTAGCAATATTGTTAGTAGGATAAGGAGTTAGAATTACTGTTCCATCCTCTCTTATTAGGACTCCTCTGGCTGGATATATATCACCCTGAGATGTTGTGATGTACCTACCCGCATTTCTCACAAATTGAGTTGAAAGCCTAATTTGAAGCTTGAAAATTGATGGTTTTTCCTAACAAGAGAATTTTTCGAGATTTTCGCTCAATAATGCTATTAAATTGTGAGAAAATTTCCCAAAAATAACCTAACAATGAGTTGAGCAGAAAAATTTTTCATGACAAAATAGATAGCAATTTATTAACAGCAATTTAAGGAACTATTTAATTATTTTTGAGGAAATTAAAATTATCCAGAATCAGGAATATCTTGAATACGTTGATAGGAAATACCTAAGATATCTTGATAGGGACAAGCAGTAGCAATAGCGATTAAAATTCGTCTGACGCTAACCATTATTCTCGCCCCCAATTTAAGCAAAGAAAGACGAATTGTTCCTACCGTAGCTTTAGCTAAAGAAGTTTTAGATAAACAATTTTGACGAAAGGCTTGCATCAAAACATAAGCCATTGAAGAAAGCCAAAGTCTGAGTTGATTACTGCTCATATTTTGTGTTGAAGTACGGTAACAAATGATTTAAAAACAAGGGGGGTTTCATCAAATAACTTGCTGAGTCCCACCATTAAAATAACGGGCTTTAAACCCCCCTTGTTTTTTTTATCTCCTTCTGTCAGCAAATAAATCTAATTGCTGCTCTTTAATTCTATTTTCCATCTCCCCTCTGGGACAATATTTATTAGTATAAAGTAAAGATGGGGGGATTAAAGATGCAGGCAAAGAGGTAACAACATGACGCATTTTTGAACCTTTGCTGCCATAAGAAACTTTGGTAACAACTCTTCTGCTTCGACTCCAAGACTTTTGTGTTTTATAATAAAGAGAACGATACCAAGTTGATTCTGGAACTAATTTTTTCGCTTCTGATAATTCTTCATCAGGATAAAATAAGGTCTCCATCAGTTCAGTAACAGGTTCAAGTCTTGTTTCATAATCAGCCTTGGCTTTCTCAATAATATCGGAAGCTCGTAATTTTAATTGATTATTAGTTGCCATTGCTAGTACATAATCAACTTTTTTTTTAGCTTCACACCATGCCATAATATCTTCGCGAGAATAAGCACTATCTCCCCTGATTATGATGTGAGTCTGCTGCCATTTTTCTCTAATTAAGCCAATTATTCTCTGTAATTCTTCCAATGCACCTGATGCTGGGTCAACATTTGAAGAACGAAGTTTTGCTACTAATAGATGATGACCACAAAAAATGTATAAAGGCGCATAAGAGAGGAGAATAAAAAATCAAGGAGTCTTTCTAGTTAATTGTCTGTTCCTATAAGTTAACTTATAGGTTTCTAAGACTCCTTGATTTTTTGAATTCCTTTTATAACATACTCCCTTATAATAAGGGTTGAAAAATGCTCCTTCTTGATTGCCATGAACTTGATCATCGGTTACATCCATGTCCAAAATAATTTCTCTAGGTGGCTTTTTATAGGATGCTAGAAATATCTCCACAAAAGCTTTTTCAATTTCTTTAGCTTCAGCCTCTATTTTATGGTAACGGCTTTGCTTTTGATTGATAATTGTTTCTGGACAATATTCTAGTCTGTTAATTGTACTTTTCCCAGCTAAAATATCTGGAGTTGAATTAATAAAGTTTAGTTTTCCCAGAGCGATTGCCAAGGCTGGATCATACCGTAATTTATCATGGTCATTAACATCTTCGTAGCCTAAAACAATCCCATAAACTCTTTGTGCCAATAATTGATGAACTGAATAATTCACATAACATGAATCCCGATAATCTCGAAAACATTGAGCAAAACGCGCAGTAATTTTCAGCTTTTTGTCTAACTCTGCCATCAAGATAATTCCCGCATCTGATGTGATTCTTCCTCCAGAAAAATCAGCTATTATTTTTCTTCCTTTTATAGTTCCCAAGTTAAATTTATTGGGGATATAATGCGTCGAGCTAGGATTCATTAACTAGATAAATTGAACTTGCTTTTATCCTTCAATTATATCTTATTTATCCCTATTATTTTAGTTTTATTTTTCTCGAAAATCAATATATTTTTTTGATACTTTATGATAACTAAATTGCTTTTTCTTCAAACTTTAATTAATTTTGATGCTGACTGGAACTCAAATAACAGACTGTTGTTTGACGCTTAGGAGCAAACATCAGGGTCAAACTTAGACTTGGTAAGGCTTCTACTTATAGCGATCGCGTGATTTGTGAGAAATGCGGGACCTACACTGATTCAGAAGAATACAGTGTAGGCTTCTCCAAGTCCATAAGGACAGAAAGAACTTCCTTCGAGGTACTATTAGTAGTAGAAGCGACTACTACGGGATTCCCTCTACGGCGTTTTATAGTGGGGAACACATCCAGCCCCACTCGCTTGATGTTGATACCGCTTGCGATATCGCGGTCAACTTTAAGCTGTAATTGATTATCCCAATACTCTCTGATACTGACATTGGTAAAGACAAACTCGTCCTTATACGGCAGCAATTGAGAAGTATAAGCAGGATTAACAGGCTTAGTTACTGCTCCAGCTTTTCCAGCTATGTAGTCCAGTATGGTGAAAAATTGCCCAAAGGCTGCATCAGCCCAAGACTTATTCAGTCCTGATTTTGTCTTATCTCGTCTATAACGTACACAACGTAATTACAGAAAGCAATTGACATTGTGGAAGTGTTACACGACATAAAAAAATGCTACTCCATCATCATAGCAATTGAGTAGCATTTTCTT
>JASJCP010000066.1 GCA_030065935.1 Xenococcaceae cyanobacterium MO_167.B27 | reverse complement strand
ACAATACTGAATCATTGTCCGAGCTACAAAAGACTTACCTACTCCCCCCTTCTCACCATCTATCAAATGAATCGTTGCCATGTTTTCTTATCTAATATTGATTAAAATCACTCTTTAAATCTTCAGACCGAAGCCCGATAATTTCTTAGTTTTAGTCTTAGTTCCTGTTTTAGTATTAGCCCGAGACTTTCCCGACTCTTTTTTAGGATCACTCTTAGATACTTCTACAACAGTATCAGATACTACTATGTTCAAATCTTTATCTGATTTTTCTTGATGAATCTTTACATCTTTAGATGAACCTGTGTCTGATTGGGATTTAGATGTTCTTGTATTTTTACCTGGTTTGGCACTCGGAACACTTGAACCTTTCTCTTCAGAATTATTTGTTTTACTTTGTGTATCCTTACTTCTTTTTCTCCTCCCCGCAGACTCTTTAGTAATATCCGTTAAATATTGTTTGAGAGTTGAAGCAGAGATTAATATTCCTTGTTCTTCTAGAATCCCTGACAAGTCTTGGTAACTATATCCTTTCTTCAAAGCACTTTTAAGTTTATCCCTGAGAAAATAAATACTTTCTCTTAGGGTCAGTTCCTTTTTAGGTTTTTCCTTTAACTGACTTAATTTTTCTAAAGTAGTTTGTAGTTTATCGACATGAATCTTCTGATTAGCTTTAGTTTTTCCCATTGTTGATTCTCACATTTTTGGATTTTCTAGACCCACATCATAATTAACAGTCAAATATATGTCACCAGTTAAAACTTTAATAATCTTTACTTCAATCTAACCAAAGTCTCTCTTTGTGAGTACGATAATTATATATTATCTGTCTATATATATTGCCTGAAGTGTAAGACTGTCTTAATATCTTAGATTTATATCTCAACAAGATGGAAAACTGTTCTCTTTTTCCCAGTAGCGTTCTCTTGCCCGTGAAGGGAAGAGACAATTAGTATTGTTACTCACTACACAATTTTGCCTATCGGCACGCTACGCTAAAATTGTGAGTGAGCCAAAGGGGTCAAACCCCTCTGGACTCCCCGAGAGAGTCGGTGGGGTAATAAGTAGCAAGTAACGCTACGCTCAAGTAGCAAGTAGCAAGTTTTTTTTTATTTTGGTTTATGGTTAAGAACACAATAGAAAACACTCTCATAGGGTGAAATCCATTTCTCGGTCACAATCAACAATAAAACTATTTATACTTGCTACTCGCTACTTGCTCCTTGCTACTTAAAACCCCCCCCAAAAGAAAAAAATCTACTGGGAAAAGAAATATGCCTCATGCCCGAAGCGAGAATAGCTAAACTCATGCGCCCTTAACATTACCCCCTCCGAACAGCATACCAAAAGAGCTAAAGAAGTTCCAAATGCTAATCCAGAAATTCAGAACATTAGGTTTATTGGTACTCCTGAAACTTTTGATAGTCCCAGTCTAGACACTCTGGTAAGAGAGCGTATAGGAGAGCAGACAATTCGTAAGAATGGGGTATAGGGTGTAGAAATGCTCTTAACCGCTAGTCCTGAATACTTTAGACCTGATGACCCAAGTAAAGCTGGATATTATCAATCACAACGTGCGCGAAGACTGGAAACAAGCAGTGCATCAATGGCTTGATAATCAATATGGCGACCGTATTGTTAGAGCGGAATTACATTTAGATGAAGCCACACCCCACATTCATGCTTATCTAGTACCTCTAGATGAAAGAGGAAAGCTCAACTGTCGCGGTTTATTTGGCGGAAGAGAAAAACGAGCGTAAGTTTCAAGACAGTTATGCTCTCTGCCATGTCTCTTTTAGGACTAGAGCGAGGCATTAAAGGAAGTAAAGCTAAACATACTGCTGTCAAACAATACTATGCTGCGGTCAATAAAGAACCAGATAATACTCTAGACATGACTACTATCCAGCATCAACTAGCAGACCGCCAAAGGGCAATTAAAGAAAAAGAAACTCTCAAACGAACAGCTACGGCATTAGCCAAAGAAAAAGAAGTTTTACAACAGCGTCTTCGAGATGAGCGAAAGCAGAGTACATACTCAAAATAGAGAACTAGAAAACTGGAAAACTAAATATACAGAACTAGCTGATAAAGTACGGGATTTACAAGAGCGAAAAAGTAGCCTATGAATTAGGTTTAGACCCAGACCCAAAAGACAAACATAAATGGCAAAACGAAAACCACTCCCTTAATATCACAGGGAGTAAGTTTTATGACTGGAAACATCTATCTGGTGGTGGTGGGGCAATTGACTTGGTAATGTACTTAAACAATTGTGATTTTAAAGAGTCAGTAGCTTGGTTAAATGACCGTTTTGGTGAAGGAGTGACTATTGAAGCTGTAACTTATAAGACTAGAGAAATTATTAAAGAAAAACCAGTACTTGAATTCACTCCTCCTGTACCATCTGAAAGTAAATGGCAAGAGGTTAGAAAATATCTAACTCGCACTCTTTTGTTACCAAGTGGTTTGGTAGATAGTCTGCATGAACTTGGGTTAATTTATGCAGATGAAAAACAAAATGCTGTGCGCGCGAAAGTCGCACTTTGGATGAATCAAAAATCACTCTCCGCGACCCTAAGAGGTACAGCAGGAGAGGACAATACTTTCAAAGGATTGGCTAAGGGAACAAAAAGAAGTGAAGGATGGTTTTATTTCCAACAGGGAGGACAATTCTTTCGACCCGATAAACAGAGCAGTGTTAGTAGAGTCTCCCATAGATGCGATGTCCTTTGCGGTGTTAGATCGTAATGATTCAAGAAGAACAATTTACATCTCTACTGATGGTGCGGGTCAAGTACCTAATGAGTTTTTACAGCAGTCCCAGGATGTGGTGGTTGCCTACGACAATGACATTGCTGGTAAATTAATGGCGCAAAGAGTATTATCTCAGTTGCCTAATGCTGTACGAAAATTACCAAAAGCTATTGATTGGAATGAAGAATTGGTGAATCGGTTTAATTGGGGGAGAACTAGCGAAGCTGCTATGAAGTACAATAAGCGAAAATTTTGCAGTTTTCAGTGGTTGAGATAATAAAAATCTTTCTTAACTAAAAATCGTTATAATCCTTGCACCATAAATCATTCAGCAATTTACTTACTTTGGTAAAATTTCCTAATTTTGCAGGAATTACCCAAAGCCTGCAAAAATTACTCTTATTTGGCGTACGCGCTCATTCTTAAAATCATGATTTTGAAACGCTTACTGTGTAAGGATTTCAAGCTAGATTGTACTTTATGACAGCTTCGCTAGTTTTTCCCCTACCTGAACTTTTACCTGAACTTTTACCTGAACTAATCCCCTGTTTTACTCTAAAAAATTTTGCAATAGTCAAGATAAGGGCTAAATAAGCGCGAAGCTACCACCAAGTGCAGGATTCGCTCTTTTCCTTGTCCTACAAGAGTTCTAGAAATAGATAAAGAGCGTACGCGCTTAGGCATCCATATTGCAGTTTCTGACCTTACTCTGCAAAATTAGAAATTTTTGTCAAAGTAGGTAAATAGCTGAAAAATATACAATGTAAGGAAAAGAGCGATTATTGATTAAAAACTATTTTGATAGTCTCAAACACTCTCTAGCTGCAAAATATTTCAAAATGTTAAAGATTGCACCTCATAGCAGCTTCGCGCTTATTTAGCCCGATAAGAAAGAAAAGAGAACAAACTCTTTTGAAAGTTAAATAAATAATAAACTATTAACTTCAGGAGAAGAAAACATGGCTGCATCAGCTTCATTAACACTTGTCAACAAAACTGGTTCTCCTATTAAAATTACAAAAGTAAAGTCAATAAACAATGACTCTACTTTTGTAGGAATCAATGTCAATGATGTAATAGAAAATGAATATCAACAGACACAAGTAATAGGAAACTCATCTGTAGTTATTGCTTCACAAGGATGCGGAGCTTATATTGGATTTGTTTGTGAATCTAACTTTGAATTAGGTGAAGTATATCTTAATATTCCAGCAGTTGGAGCTCATTCCTTTCAATACGGAAACAAAGAAGTCTTCGTGTACAAAACTGAGAATACAAGCGAAAATAACTACATTGTTACAATAAGTCTAAGTCCAGAATAATTTTTTAACTAGCAAAAACCCTAAATTTATTTCCTATTTTGTCGTAAAAGTTTAAAGACAGAAATATTCTTAAATAAATATATTTAAAAGATTTTAAATTATCTTTTAAATATATTTTTATACCTATAAAAATATATCGTAATTTTAAAAAACTAATATACAAAAAAAATGAGGCTTAAAAATCAAGTATGCCTTTGTATAGCAGAAGAGAAATTTTGGTCGTTAAGAAATATTTTGATACCAACTGTTTCACTTTTGATGATTAGACATTGAATTAAATATCGTCTGTAATAACTATATAGCAATAGTTTCAGAAAAAACTGTAGAGAGTAAAAAGTCGAAGTGGGACACGCTTCTCAAAAATGCTCATATTCTTTAATAGCGGTCAGCGAAGCTGGCTCGCAAAGCGAGATCGCTGTAAAAATTTTACTCCTAAAATTAAAATCCTGTATGTATAAGGCTTTCAGCACTTTAATTTTCATTACCGTCCAAAATTCCCTGTTGCTATACAAACACCTATAAAAAGTTATATATAAGAATTTTACTCCAATAAATAGCTAATAATTGCATATTTTACTATTTATTGCCAATTTATTGATTTTTGTCGTTTAACAGTATTACGACAAGCGGATCGGAAATCAATGGTAATTCGAGATTTGAGTCCCTACTGAAGCAGTTGGAATGTCTGAGGGAGTAGGGATCGATGTTGCTAAGATAATTAAGATATTGAGTTGATTAACTTCGGTTCGTAGTCGTCTGCTCTAGATAATTATGCACTCCTTCACTCATTTGTACGAGGTTTGATACTATCTTTTTCCCCAGGAAATTTTCGACTGTACTAGCAATTTTGCCCTTAAGAGACTGAGGAAAGCCCTCGATCTGCTCCTTGGAGATGCTAAATTCACCCCGAGTCTCGATTATAGTAATGTCATTGTTTTCTAGAAAGCAGTTCTTGCCCGCACAAAAGACCGCTTCGGTGAAGGAACTAGTCTCGATTCGCCACTCAAGAGTATAGTTCGATTCGTCCCAGGTATCATACTCAGTCCACGAAAGCATTGCTTCCCCAAGTACAGATCTTACTAATAGTGGAATCCTGCTACTACCACGCCAAAAGTTGATGCAGTAAATTCGCTCATTCTCTTCACGACGGGATTTCACTTCAACTGATTGTACATTGGGCATATAGGGAACTAGCTCGACTACCTTATCTCGGTAAGTAGTATAGACTAAAGGGCGGGGAAAAGGAATGGACACATCGGCAGTAATAAGCATCGGCAAATTGAATTCCCTGTTTAGACACGGTGAAATTTTTAGACTTTTTGCTCTGATGGCGGTTCGTTAAATCTTGCTCCTCTTGTAATCAAATTTAGCTTTAGCTGAGTCGAAATACCTTGGTTATGTCCAAGTAATATTATACTCAACAGAGCGAGAATGCTTTTTAAATCTAGGAAACTCTTTCTTTCCCGATACCTTTTGTTTGCAGTTGCTATAGAAACGAGATATGGCAGCCCAAGCCCTATCAGCACTAGACTGTCTAGCCATTCAGTTTAATCTTTGAGCAAAAGGGAATTCCGCAGCCAATACCTTGCAGTATGTACTTAACTCGTATTTCCCTACTCCTTTGTTATCCATCCAATAGTGCAGTGCTTTGTTACGGATAAATTGAGCCGTTCTTATGGCTTCATCTATCCGTTGGTATTGGACTTGCTTGGCGTATATCTTCATTTCTAGAACTAACATAACTTTATGCTAACATACGAGCATAAGGTTACGCTTAAATATTTTACTACCGATTTTAATCGGTTATTCGCTTAGATACCCGCAGCTTAGCGCAGGGGCTTTACACCAAATAAGTGATTTTACAAAAGAATAGTAACAAATTCTCGTTCCTTATCCTTCATCCTCGATCCCTTTTTGAACTAAGCTTCATTACCATTAGTTTCATAATGAATCCTGGTTCCTGCCCATTGTAGTTTTTCCCGTAGAGTCTGATAAAAAGAATAGCTTTTTCTCAAGAGAATAAACTTTGCCTGAAACTCTGCCATCTCTACTACCACTCTTTGTCCTGGCCAAACTGTAGTAGCTAATGAGCCATCTGTCCAAAGTTTAGTATTAACCTCATAATCTCCTAGGGGCCAAACACTTACCCTACTCCTTGGTGGTAGCACAATAGAACGACCTGAAAGACTTAAAGGACAAATGGGAGTTACTGCGATCGCCTCCATTCCTGGGTGTAAAATTGGACCATTGGCTGATACAGTATAACCTGTAGAACCTGTGGGAGTAGCCACTAGCAACCCGTCGCCACTGTATTGATCTACTACTTGTCCATCTACTTCCATTTCTAAGATCGAAGTAGGCATTCGGTCAATACTAGCAGGTTTAATGCACATTTCATTCAGGCAATAAAACCTTTCGCTGACGGCTTCAGGAGCAGTGCGATCGCCTTCATACAAGGTAGCTTGCAGCATCATTCTTCTTTGCACCGCATAGATATCTGACTCTAGACGCTCCCACACTAGTTCCGTATCCTTGAACAATTCAAAAGGTTCAGTTAGAAACCCCAGATGACCCCCCACATTCACCACTAACAAGGGTATGCCTTCAGGAGCAAGGTGCCTAGCTGCTGCGAGTACTGTACCATCTCCCCCTAAAACCAGAGCCAAATCAATCTTATTGGTGGCAGAAGCCAGAAATACAGGGTAAGGATTTTCCTTAATGCCACTCGGACCAATTAAAACTTGACATTGCCGTTTTTCTAGCTCTTGAGCGCATCTTTCTGCCCACTTCTTGCTTATATTGTGTCCTGCCTTATAGGCAATTATTACCTGCTTTAGTTCCACTTTGGTTTGAGGAAAATGTATTTTTAATAGTTTTTATCCTATGTTGATAAGAGAAGGACTTGCTAAAAATACAAAAATTATTAAGATAGAGAAAGTCAGCTATGACGTTGGTGACTGCCTTCATAGTTTATCGATCTATGCTTGATTTACGAGGGAACTGGCTGGATATCTGAGGAAGTAAACCGAGCTTGTACTCGGAAACGGAATTAGAGATCGCCTTGTACCCACCTGGTTATCCCAGGTCGTAAACTAAGGTAAGACGGCGTTGTGGTGAGCCTGGCAAGCCTGACGGAGATAGATTCCGAAGCACCAGGCATCAGACTAGATATTGAAAATCCCTCTCTAGATAGGGGGGTTTTTGATTTTTTACACCTCTTTCCCGCTTCAGGCGATCGCTATCATCTTTTTCAGGATTATTTAGGTACTTCTGACAGGAGCGAATTTGACGGGGGCGAATCTAACGGGGGCTGAACTTGATGATGCTCTTCTTCAAGATGCTACCTTAGACAAGGCAGATCTGACGGGAGCTATTTTGACAGGAGCGAACCTAAGTGACGGCAACGATGCAGACTCCATTGGAGCTAGTTTTGTCGATCGTCTTGCAATAGGAGCGACAGTAACCAACGCTGACTTTAGCGACTCTATTTTGATTAAGTCTAACTTCACTGATGCTATTGGCATAGATACAGCTATCTTTACTGGTGCTGATACTACAGATGCTATTGGAATTCCCGTATAAATCTTTAAGTGTCGAGTGAAAAGCAATATAATTGCGAGTTAGCCAAACAGATAATTGTGTACCTTATTCTTTTAAGGAACTGGGGAGGAGGTGACTGGGAATAGTTGCTATAAGGATCAACTCTCCTAATCCCTAATCACTAATCCCTAATCACCAATCCCTAATCAGCAATTCGCTTCCTATCCTGGTTTAAATTGGTTGCCAGGAGTATTATAAACAATTAGTATTTGCTACTGGGTGTTTGCCATTGACTGAAAAATCCTTATTAAATTGACTGGCAATAATAGCAAGCATAAACCACCAGAGAGTATTAATCGGAGGACGATACCAAACAGTATCTACCATTCCGTGAGCCATCAATCCTGCTACAGCAGCGATCGCACCTATAACCCATAAACCTTGACTTCCCCTAGATGCTCGTAATCGATTGACTTGAGCAATACCATGATTAATAGTCACCACAATTAACCACAAAAAACAACTAAATCCAATGTAGCCAAACTCTACAATATGTTCTAAAAATATGGAATAAGCACTCAAAGCAGGATAGAGAGGATCCATGTAGCGAGGATAAACAGCGTTAAAAGCTTCGTTTCCAGGGCCAATTCCTGTTATGGGATAGTCTGCAATAATTTTAAATACTGCTTCCCAGACATTAATCCGAAAATTATTACTGCTGTCTTCTCGTCCTGCAAAAATACTCAAGAAACGCAACCTAATGGACTCTACCCCTAAAATTGCTACCAAGCACATCCCACCCAAACAGCAAAAAACTAGCGGTAAAAGCCAAATTTGCCAAAAACGGGGTAAATATTCCCGCCACCAAAGATAGAGCAAGATAAACATCACAAAAATCAAGGCGAGTGTAGCTAACCAAGCACCACGACTATCGGTAAAGAAGAGACAAGCAAGATTAATTCCTAGCATAGTCACAGCCAGAAACTTTTGTATCCAACTGCGCCAGATAAAAATCGCAACTAAACTTAATGCGATCGCCGGTAATAAATATCCTCCTAGTAAATTAGGATTACCCAAATAACTATAAACTCTAGTATCATTAGCCAAAACCGAGTTAGGGTCATTCCAGGTAGCTAACTGCTCTACCCCTAGATACTGTTGTCTGACTCCATAACTGCTAACAATTAAAGCTATTAACAAAAAACTGGTAATCACCCAATTGCAGAGACGAGGCGATCGCAATATTCTAGAACCTAAAGCAAATAAGCCGAGATAAAGAGTCAACTTGATCCAACCAGACACAGCTTCCGTTTTAACTGGAGATAAAGCTGTAGCAATAGTAGCAATCAGCCAATAAATCAAAACTGCTATATGAATTGGAGTTATACCAAAAGTTGTTGGATTTTCCGATACTGTAACAATAATCCAGTAACCTATTACCGCTACAAGAAGCACTCCTATGAGGCTTGTAGAGACAAAAGGAGCAAGCATTAAAACCAAACTCAACAAACAAGCACCAATTGCTTCTGACCATTGCAATAACCAACTTGCTTCACGCCAAAGAGAGAACCATTTAACTTTACGATAGAGATAGCTGCTATTAAACAGGCGATTACAATCCAACTGAGCTAAAACAAGGTGTTTCCAAAGAGATGTCATGATATTAGAAACAGAACAGTGTCAATCACCACAAGACTGACCAGAGTAATTTTATCCTACATCTTCTGTTTCAGAGATTTTGGGAATTTGTAAAATGTAACGATAGCCAGACTCAGGAGAACCTTGAACAAATACTGTTCCGTTATGGAGTTCTGTGAGATGACAACAGAATAAGAGTCCTAAAACATCCCGAGACACCCTATCTGTTGGTTTAGCTTCAGGATTGTCGTCCCCATTAATTACTCTCATCAAAGCGGATGAAGTTAGGACACGATTACCTAGTAAGATATCACTATTCCCAATACCTATAGAATCCTCTGCTTGAGATTCTGCGATCGCTAAAGCTCTAGTAACCGATTGAGAATAAAATTCTACTTGAGGCAAACCATCTCCCAACCAAGGATGATAGAGCCATACTGCAATATTTAAAGCTTTCTGACGACGGGAAACATGAATCCGTACATCTCCCCCAGACTCAGACATCTCTAAGATACTAATAATTAAATAATAAAGAGCTTGTTTAACCTTATCCTTATCCAGGGACCAAATACGGTTTCCTGGCTCTACAGAAAGACGCAGAGTTTGTTGATGCTGTTTAGCAGTGTCCGCCAGACTATTAATTACTTGTTGACAGAGCATTTCACTATCAACAGAAGATACATTAATCTCCGTATTTTGCTCTCCCAAAACTCCTAAATTGACAATCTCATCAACTAGAGAGATTAAGTTTTGACCACTATTATGAATAATCTCTAAATATTCTCTCTGTTTGGTGGTCAAAGGACCATAAACTTCTCGCCTCAGAACACTTGCCATCCCGATAACAGAAGTAAGAGGAGTTCTCAACTCTTGGGTTAACTGCGCTAAAAGCTTGACTTTAATTAGATTGGTAGAACTGTCATTATCAGGAGTCTTGGTCTGATTTTTGTCTTGGTGTGTACCATGTGACCATTCAGGAGGTTGATAACTAGGAGTCGGAAAACTAATTAGGGAATCTGCTACTGGCTGATTTTGATGTTTCAGTGCATAATCTCGCTCAAATTCCCTCAGACACCATCGAGCCGTTAGAGCCAAGAAATCCACATCTTTAGCACTAAACTGTCGTGGTTCTAAATCCATCACCTCTAGGGTTCCAATACAAAAGCCGTCGGAGCTAATTAGAGGTACACCAAGGTAAGACCTAATACCATAGTGTTGGGTTAGACTACTAATAATAAATGCCTTATTAGAAAAAGTATTCTCTATGGTCAAAGGCTGTTCACTATCTATGACGTAAGTACTAAAAGATTCTTCTAGAGGTATTCTGCGGTAAGATGCCAGTTGATTCATCAGACCGACTGAAGATAAACCAAAGGCGGATTTAAACCATAATTGTTTTTCTACCGCCAGACCTAGAAGACAAATCGGTGCTTCCAGAAA
The DNA here is from genome assembly GCA_030065935.1 of Xenococcaceae cyanobacterium MO_167.B27. GTDB lineage: Bacteria > Cyanobacteriota > Cyanobacteriia > Cyanobacteriales > Xenococcaceae > JASJCP01. The sequence goes on along the minus strand of JASJCP010000066.1, from coordinate 38,601 downwards.
ACTCGAAGCTGTTTGAGTTGCTTCTTCAAAAACTGGGATACTTTCTGATGCCAATAGACCCAGACTCTTAAGAATTTTCAGTCTTTTTTGCTCCCTAACAGAAGGTGTTAAACCATCTAAACGGCAAAAGAGTCTGTTTTTTGGTTTACTCATGTTGGGGACTCTTATCCCTAAATCTACTGCTTGCACTTTTATCACTAAATCTTAATCGAGGTTATTGTATTTGTCTTTGGGAGCATATTATTTAGCTATAGGTTTTCTCTCGGAGTTAATATACATAGATATTGGAGAATTGTGAAAAGAGAAAAAATAATTTTTAACGCATCCCTAAGCTTGTTATTTATAAAGTTCCCGAAAAAGCTTCTGAACGAACATTTTAAGTATAGATTCTGAGATTTATGTGGAATAAAAATAAATACTTCCTTTAATTTTTAAATACTCAACTATACATTATTTAACTATGTATAGGGAATTCATCTATTTTTAGGGTATTTTGATTTTGAATTTGCCCCAAGTCTGTCTATAGTAAGTAAATGATCGATAACATGAACCCCTCACAAATTAACTCGCAAAACTTTTTTCAATTTGAAAAGGATTTCATTGAGTCTTTAAATTGTATTCCAATGGTAGTAAGAATGAAATTAGATACTTGCGGAGTCAAACTCAAATTAACCCACTGGAATCAATTTAGCCAAGAGGAAAGAAAGAATTTAGTTGAGATGTCTTGTTATAGTAGCGAAGAAGCTCAAAGCTATAAAGAATTGCTGCAAAATCTGGTTCAGGCGAAAACAGGAAGCTTTGCAGGAGAGCTTAGTATTCCTCCCCATCCTCCTTGGTTGGATACTGTTAATATCCCTGTAATGGTTCAACAAAAAGCTGCGGAGTTTGAGGTGAGTATTTCTCAACAGCAATGGTCTAATCTTACTCCCTTACAGCGTTTTGCTTTAATTAAGCTAAGTCGAGCTAGTCACGAAAATAAGAATTTTTTACCCGCTCTCAAAGAATTCAAGTTGTCTCATTGACATCCTCCCTTCAGCAAGCTGAGGGATTCCCAACCTCACGGTATTTGGGGGTTTCTGCTTCCAATCCTCTTATCTAGCCCACTTTGGTACGAACGATACGCGCTTCTCCCACAGGCACTGACCCTGACAGAACGAATCCACAGACTTTTTGTTTTACTTCCACGCTATGCCCTAACGCAGAAGGATTTAAATTTTTATGGTTCAACCGTACTCTTTCTCAAACTATGTCGCCCCTGTTTTCAGGTATTTCCGTGATTGTCGAGCATTTTGATTGGTTAGTTACCAATTTGCCTATCCTGGAACACTTGGGTTCGTTGGCTCTTGTATTTTACAACACTTCAAGAGCCATTGCTCTGTGAAGATTGTATGTCCAGGTTGTCAAGTCATCGCCCTTGCTTTAATCTCTCCAGTAAACTGGGAGTCTTCTCGCAAGCAAAGATAATTAGTTATGTAAGGAAAAATTCGATGTTAGATAATTTCCAAATTTGCGATTGTGATCTAGATGATACTGCTTTAGCTCGTTATATGGCATCAGATGCAGTAGCCATAGATACAGAAACTATGGGGTTAATCTTAGGACGTGATCGCCTGTGTCTAGTACAATTATGTGATGTCCAAGGATATGTTACAGCCATTAAGATCGAAAAAGGACAAACTACAGCACCCAATTTAACCCAATTACTTCAAGCTCCAGAAGTTACTAAAGTTTTTCATTTTGCTCGTTTTGATGTGGCTCAGTTTCTCTATACTTTTGGTGTAGAAACCACACCGATTTTTTGTACCAAAATCGCCAGTAAACTAGCTCGTACCTACACTTCTAGTCATGGATTAAAAAGTTTAGTTGCAGAATTAATGGGAGTAGAATTAGATAAGAAAGCTCAAAGTTCTGACTGGGGAAATTTTGAGGGTCTTTCACCAGAGCAACTCAGCTATGCTGCTAATGATGTGCGCTATCTGTTACCAGCAAGAGAAAAATTAATGACCATGCTCAAAAGGGAAGAGCGTTGGGAATTAGCACAACAGTGTTTTCAAGTTCTTCCCGTAATAATTAATTTGGATATTCTTCAATACAGTAATATTTTTGAGCATTAATTAATGGGACAAAAGGATGAAGGATGAAGGATGAAGGATTAGGAAGTAGCAACTAACAACTAACAACTAACAACTAACAATCCCCATTCCCCATTCCCCATTCCCTTTTTACTGCTAAACTACAAACTTGCCATAGCTTCAGCGATCGCATTAGAAATAAAAGGCAGTAATTCTTTATTAGGAGGATTATAGTTTCCTTCAGTGAACAGCACTAATAAATAAGGTTGTCGCTCAGGAATTTCAATATAAGCCGAATCATGGCGTACTTGAGATGTCCAGCCAGCTTTTGACCAAATTTGGGCATTTGCTGGTAAACCTGACCCTAAAAAGCCTGTAATTTGATTTTCCTCCCCTTCCACAGCTTCAGGATTAAGCTCCCGTTTTAGAAGCTGCATCATTTGCCTAGAGCGATCGCTGGATACAGCAACTCCACCAATGATACTGTGCAATAATCTTGCTACCCCATCAGTAGTCAGCATATTGCGATTTTCCATCAATTCCCCCAGAAAAGCCCTTTCTCTGCCATAAGCTCCTTCATTCCAAGGTTTTTGATTAACATTGATTGTTTCCAATTCTTCCCAACCCAGAGACTTAAAATAACGATTGACAATATTTCTTTGTTGTTTCCAAGTCTCAAAGGGGCTTTCTGGTAATTCTGGGCCACTAGTTGTGCCAGTTAGAACATCTACAATTAAACTAGTAGCATCATTGCTAGAGTAGGCAACAGCATCTTTAATAGCTCTTTGTAACTCTGGGGAATCTCCCACCATTTCCTTCTCTAACCATTCGTGAATAGCTACCAAATAAAACAACTTCACGATACTAGCGGGATAAATTCGCTCCACACCTCGATAACTAAATCCCCTAACTTCGTATTGCCAAAATTCTTCTGGAGACAAAGCACCACCAGTATTAACAATTACAGGAGAGTCATAGACTATCCAAGTCAGAGCAATGCGATCTCTAGTGAGAAAAGGAAACTTTTGCCATGTAGCTTCTAAAATTTGATGGGCAATATCACTCAATTGGTTATCTTGACGGAAAAATACCATAGCAACCCTATCTATGTGGCAATAATCAATTGTTCTAGCAGACTTATATACTACTATCTTTTGACACTCCCCATAGATAGCGTCTGAACAACGCTCAATGAATCTAGGGGATTCTTTGGTTCAACGATTCAACTTACCAAAGCAGGTATTACTACCAACCAAAATAGAGGTCGAATCTCCCCAAGCGTTTAGGTCTAATGACCAGCTTCCCCAATGCCCTTGGGTAGCTTTTTTAAGAATATTCAATGAGGCTGCATAGTCTCTGTCCATTGGCTCAATACCACAGGAGCAAACATGGGTGCGAGTAGAAAGAGATTTTGTTATTCTCTTGCCACAATTAGGACAATCAGAGCTTGTGTAGTGAGGCGGAACAGCGATAGTTAATCTACCGTATTTAACCCCAAAATACTCGATCCATTTTCTCAGTTGTAACCAGGCAGCGTCATTGATACTCTTAGCTAGTTTTTTGTTACGAACAAGGTTTTTGAGCTTTAAATCTTCATAGGCTATCAAGTCGTTTGACTGAATTAAACGGAGTGCTTTTTCTTTAGCGAACTCTTCTCGCTGCCTACTTACTTTTAAATGCCTCTTGGCGTATTTTTTGCTAGCTTTAATGTAGTTGTTAGACTGTCTCGATCCTTTTCTAAACTTTCTAGATTTTCTCCTGTTCAGCTTGTTTAAACGTTTTTGGGACTTGCGATAATATTTTGGACAATCAACAGTATTATTGTTGCTGTCTGCATAAAAATACTTCAACCCGACATCTATGGCTACGCATCTTTTAGTAGGTTCTAGTTGGGTCGTTATATCCCTAGGGTCAAGTTTAAGCATTAACTGAACAAAGTATCCATCTGCTCTCCTGACTATTCGTACTCGTTGAATTTGCCATTCTTGGAAATAGTACAAATCTCGACTTCCAATCAGCTTTAATTCCCCAATATTTTTACCATCAGTAAAAGTGATTTTTTTTGTGTCTCTATTTAGCTTCCAACCTGACTTTTTAAATTCAACAGAACGAGTACGCTTAGAATATTTGGGATATCCTTTCTTGCCAGGTATTTTATTTTTACAGTTAGTGTAGAACTTTACAATAGCAGTCCAGGTTCGTTCGCAAGCTTGCTGACAAGCGGTAGAGTTAAGGTCTTTGACAAATTGAAACTCTTTTCTTAACACAGTTGTATGTTTATATATATCTTTTTGTCCAACACCTTTGTTATCTTCCCAATATCTAAGACATTTATTGCGTACAAATTGGACTGTACGAATAGCGGAGTCTATAGCTCGATACTGAGATTCTTTTCCTCTAAGCTTATACTCTAGAACAAACATTTACGTTATCGACCTACTACGTAAAACACTATAGTATGATAACCTTAAGGTTGTAAAGCAACCAATCAACAAAGTAGGCAATTGAAATCGCCAGCGCGCAAATCCCCATCCTTAGAAAGAGATCGGCTTTGGGCGCGGTTGCGGTAAAAAAGAAATTTTCTTAATCAATCTAAAACCTGAATGGAAACTGCGAATTTTAAATCAATTGAATCCCAAAAACCATCTCAAGATCGAGTCAACACCGTAATTGGACATGGTGAACCTAGTGAGTCTTCCCTCACCATCAAACCTTCCCAGAATTGCCAAACATCAGTATTACAATCTACGGTAAAGTGGAGTTTCTGGACAGTATTTAGCTCTACATTTATCACCATCTTTTTAGCCGAGATGGGAGATAAAACTCAATTAGTAACTTTATTAATGAGTGCTGAGTCTCAATCTCCTTGGATAGTTTTTCTTGGCGCAGCTATGGCTTTAGTTAGCACCAGTTTACTTGGGGTAATTGTTGGCTATTGGTTATCAAAAAAGCTCTCTCCGAAAACTCTCGATTTAACAGTAGCAATCTTATTACTATTTATCACAGGATGGCTCATCTCTGATGTCATTAGCTAAGTATTGGCAACCAATTAATACAATCAATTAAAATCATGGATTTACAACTTTTAGGTCTGAGTTTTATTACAGTATTTTTAGCAGAGATTGGAGATAAGAGTCAGTTAGCTGCGATCGCATTAGGAGGAAGTTCTAAATATCCTCGCGCCGTATTTTTCGGTTCAACCGTAGCTTTAGTTTTAGCCAGTTTTCTAGGGGTAATTGCTGGTGGTGGAGTAGCCCAATTTCTTCCCGAAAAAATCCTTAAGACTATAGCTGCTATTGGTTTTGCCGTAATGGCTTTAAGATTAGTTTGGTGTTCAGACTCAGAATAAATAAGTAGCAAGTAGATATCTGCTGCTTCAGAAGCTTATAGCTATAGTAATCTTATTTGAGTTGTCATAGTTATGGGTAGTGCGACCATATTTATCGCGATGGTTCTGCTACCATTAAATATTTAAGATAATTTAGGATTGCCATAAAATAAAAAATTTACATTTGCCAAATATCTAATGAATTTTAGATTAATTTTCCTACTTGTATTGTCTAGCTTAGGATGTTCTACTATAGCTCTAGCTCATCCTCTAGGCGATAGAGAATTTAATCAATTAGAACAGTTACTAATTGATTATGATTTTGTAATTCGTTATGAACTACCACCATCCACAAATAGAAGAGGATATCGACCCTATGGATTATTAGATACAAGAAGTAAAACTATTTGGATTAATCCAGTAGTATTTGATTTAGGAAACGCCAAACCAACTCTTATTCATGAAGCAGTACACGCTAGTCAAACTTGTGCAGGAAATGGCAAAATTCAATTACTAGATTTAGCAATAGAACCACCTCAAATTACCCGTCCTTATTTCACGTATTATCATGGTCAACGCCGAGAAATAGAAGCACAAGCATACACAATACAGGCTCAACCAGATAGTTTAGCAATAGTTACAGAATTATTAAACAAGTATTGTCAATAAGCTTGGCTCGAAGAAAATAGAGAACAGCTATAGATAAATGGTAAATAATAAGATGCGAGAACTATATCCCCCTATTCAGCCGTATAACGAAGGAAAACTCAAAGTTTCAGAACTCCATACCATTCATTATGAAGAATCAGGAAATTCCCAAGGTAAGCCTGTTATTTTTCTTCATGGGGGTCCTGGTGGCGGAATTGCTCCCATGTATCGGCGATATTTTGATCCTCAGAAATGGCGGATCGTTATATTCGCTCAAAGAGGTTGTGGTCAGAGTACTCCTTATGCAGAATTAAAAGAAAATACCACTTGGGATTTAGTTAGAGATATTGAAAAACTACGAGAACATTTAGCAATAGAAAAATGGGTAGTATTTGGTGGTAGTTGGGGTAGTACTTTATCTTTAGCTTATAGTCAGACTCATCCCGAAAGATGCAAAGGATTAATTCTGCGAGGCATCTTTATGTTGCGACAAAAAGAACTAAAATGGTTCTATCAAGAAGGTGCAAGCTACATTTATCCTGATGCTTGGGAAGACTATCTAAAACCAATTCCTGTTTCAGAAAGAGATGATTTAATATCAGCTTATTATCGCAGACTCACTAGTGAAAATCGGGAAATTCGTCTAGAAGCTGCCCGTGCTTGGTCTGTTTGGGAAGCCAGTACCAGTAAATTATTACCTTCAGAAAAAAGTATCAAAAGATTTGGAGAAGCGGAATTTGCCGAGGCTTTTGCTCGTATTGAATGTCATTATTTTGTGAATAAAGGATTTTTCAGTAGTGAAAACCAGCTACTAGAAAATATCGACCGTATTCGTCATTTACCAGGAATAATTGTTCAGGGACGTTATGATGTTGTATGTCCTACAGTTACAGCTTGGGAATTACATAAAACATGGCAAGAAGCAGAGTTTATTATTGTTCCTGACGCTGGTCATTCGATATCAGAACCAGGTATTCTTGATGCTTTAATTGAAGCAACAGATCGCTTTGCTGATTTGTAGCAATTATTCCCTGTTCTTTGTACCCTCTTACCTATTCCCTATAACTAACTAAACTCAATTACTAATTACTAACTACTAACTACTAACTACCCCATTCGCCAATTACCATTCCCCCAATCCCTCAATCTTTCTTCCTACTTGACTTAAAAATCAATATTGATTAAAATATCAACAAAGGAATTAAAATTAATTGGGAATAATAAGTTATGAACGTGATCGCAGTGTCTTCTGTGATAGACTCGTGTACCCTAATTTACGTAGAAGTGGACGAAAACTCCAATAAAGTATGGAAAGGAACAGTATTCAATGATGGTTTGTTTATTGCTGAATGGGGTAGAGTTGGCAGTAAATTACAAAGTAAAGCTCATCAGTTTAGTTCAGTTTCTTTAGCTCAAAATAAATTTGAACGCACTAAAAGACAAAAACTGAGAAAAGGTTATACAGAAGCAGCAATTATCACCACAAACACTCCTACCAGCCTAACAGTAAAACCTGAAGACTTAGACGTAATTGCAGCCAAACAAATTGAACACGGAAAAGACCCCAGAGCCAAACAATTAATTCGTTATTTAGTAGAAGTTAATATTCATGATATTACTTCCCAAACCGATATTGTTTATAATTCTAAAACAGGAAATTTTAGCACTCCGTTAGGATTAGTTACGCCACAAGCGATCGCAGATGCGAGAAACTATCTCTTGCAAATAGCTAAAAGTGCCAAACAAAACAATCAGCCCCCTCGTAATTTAATCAACAAATATCTAAGATTAATTCCCCAAAAACTAAGTAGCAAAATCGACTATAAAGTTTTCTATTCTCAAGCAGAAATACAGCGTCAACATGAAATTCTAAATGCTCTCAGTGCTGCCATAGAAATGAATGCTGCTGATACAACACAAAATATCTTTGAATGCAGTATTAAAAGAGTTCCAGGTAGTACTGTTCAGGGAAGAAAAATCTTTAGAAAAATTCGTAAAATCTACGAATCAACTATCAATAAAAATCATGTGTCTGCCAAATATAAACTGACCAGGCTTTACGAAGTCAATATTCCTTCTATGATAAAAGCTTTTGAAGCCAAAGCAGCAGAAATTGGCAATATTAAATTACACTGGCATGGTACAAGAGCTAGTAATCTTTTAAGTATTCTCAAACAAGGTTTAATTATTCCTCCAGCCAATGCCTTTCAATGTACAGGAAGAATGTTTGGTAACGGTATTTATGGTTCAGAACAATCCACCAAAGCCTTAAATTATGCTACTAACTATTGGAATAATTCGGGAGATAATAACCAACGGGTTTTCATGTTGCTGTGTGATTTTGCTATGGGTAAAGAATATCATCCTAAAAACTATAGTGGTGGTTTTCCCATGAAAGGTTACGACAGTACTTATATCAAACCAGGAACAATGAATGTAATCAATCAAGAGAGTATTGTCTATAGTACAGAACAAGTCAACATTAAATACTTATGTGAGTTTGTGTAATTCAAGGATTATTTATCTTCCAGACGGTTTTTACTACATCAAAGGATAAAAACCGAACATACTATACATTGTCAAATCAAGAAACAGTTTGTTACATTTATTTACATAAACCCCAAAACACAGTTTAGGAAATAAACCATGTTCACTCTTCTAATCTCTCTATTCCTCATTGGTTGGGTTGCAGCAGCAGTTATTGGAACTCAAGCCTACTTTAAAGGCGAACAAAGCAAACCAATCCACGAACGCAACATCAAATCTGAATCTTTTGAAAAGATAGCTCAATTAGTCACAGGTCAAGAAACAGACCACGGAACAAGAGTACTTGCTTATGGACTAGATTCTTACGCAAGCAATAACTTACCTAATGGGTAAGGTACAAAAAACTAACAACCCTCAAAGCCAGATAACGATCTATCTATTTTGACCGCAACCCAGCTTCCAGGGTTGTTTTTAGTTTTGACTAAGCCTTAAACGGCGTTTTCGATAATTATTCCGCAGTAGCTAATTCGGTACTACCACGAGTGCGACGGCGAGTTAGAGTATTAAATAACATAATACCAATTGCCTTAATCAAGTTACCTTCTAGATCTTGAAATAACTTCATGTTCATACGGAAAGCATCATTAGCTTCAGCAACAATTTGTTCTGCTGTGGCTAAATTTATAGGTAATTCGTCCATTGCTTGACGATACTTGTTCTTAAATTCATTCTCGTCAGAAATATCTTGAAACTCGTAGAAAGCAGTACCTTCTCCATCACCAAGATTCATAGCTCTTTGAGCAATTTTCTTAAGAATCTGACCTCCAGAAAGATCTCCTAAGTAACGAGTGTAAGAATGAGCTACCAAAAGTTCAGGCTGAGTTTTAGCAATTTCTCTAATTCTTTGAACGTAAGCTTCTCCAGCTTCTGATAACTTAGCTTCTTCTCGCCAGTTAGCACCAAAATAAAAGTACAGGTCTTTTTCTAAATTATGCTTGCGATTTAATTGGGGATAGTAGATTTTCGAGATAATGGGATGGTCTTTAAGTTTTTCCATCTCTTCTTCCATCGCGGAATAAACGAAATAGAGATTAGTTACCAGCTTGCGATAAGATTCTTTTTCTACAACTCCTTTAAGAAAACATTTTACAAAGCCAACATTCTCTGCCATAGTGTGAGATTTTCTAGTTCCCTCACGTAACATGGTTGCTAAATTAACGCTCATGCTAAACTTCCTACTTCTAAAGTTAACTATTGATCCGTAGCTTATTTACGGACGATCGATTATTACGCCTATTGGGCTAGGTTAAACCTATTTAATGAGAATTTTCGTTAAGAATTCTTACATCGGATGGCAAACACAGTAACAAATTTTTACGTATATTTAGTCCATTTTGTATTATGTATCGTAATACATTCGACTTGGCAAAACTCAATAGTTATTATGGAAACTGATTTATCAAGAAACATTATAAGTTAAACTGATATAATCTCCAACAAAATATAGATAAAACAATTAACTAAATTCAGCTAAAGTTTTGAATCCATGAATATCCACTGACAGAGTACTACCAAAATGAGCATTAATGCTTATAATCAGTAGAGGATTACCTAAGCAGGCTCTAATTTTTTTAGTTAACTTTTTAGAAAACCACGCTATAAATATAATCTGATATAAAGATGCCCAGAATACTCGTAATAGATGATGATCCTGCAATTTCTGAATTAGTTTCAATTAATTTAGAAATGGCTGGTTACGATGTCAACCAAGCAGAAGATGGAATTAAGGGTCAAGCCTTAGCGGTACAATTACAACCAGACCTAGTGATGCTAGACCTAATGTTACCAAAAGTTGACGGTTTTACCGTGTGTCAGCGATTACGTCGAGATGATCGCACCTCTGATATTCCTGTCTTGATGTTAACCGCCCTAGGACAAACTCAGGATAAGGTAGAAGGCTTTAATGCAGGTGCAGACGATTATCTCACAAAGCCTTTTGAAGTAGAAGAAATGCTAGCAAGGGTCAGAGCTTTATTAAGACGGACTGACCGTATACCTCAAGCAGCTAAACACTCTGAAATTCTTAACTATGGTCCTTTGACCTTAATTCCCGAAAGATTTGAAGCAATTTGGTTTAAAAATACTGTCAAATTGACTCACTTAGAATTTGAATTGCTACATTGCTTATTGCAACGTCATGGTCAAACAGTAGCTCCTAGTGAAATTCTCAAAGAAGTATGGGGTTATGATCCAGATGATGACATTGAAACCATCAGAGTTCACATTCGTCATTTGCGAACTAAGTTAGAACCAGACCCCCGCCATCCTCGTTATATTAAAACAGTTTATGGTGCTGGTTACTGCTTAGAATTGCCCAGTAATGAACCAGTAGGTATGAACACCAGTCAAGCTACTGCCTAAATTTAGTAAACCCACTGTTTTTTATAACAATTCAGTCTGGCTATGATCTTTAGTACCTTGGAATTGTCCTAGACTTTTCTTAGGTTCACAACTTTGTATCCTAATTCTATTCAGTCTGTTATCTTTAGCTGAGATGACCGTAAAATTCCAATGGTCATAAGTGAGAATTTCTCCTTGAATGGGGATTTTTTGCCACTGTTCTAGTAGAAAGCCACTGAGAGTATGATAGCCTTCTGCCACAGGTAAATTAAGTTGCAATCTTTCATTAAGCTCATCTAAATTTATTTGTGCTGATACGATAAAGCTATTGTCCTCTAGTGTCTCTATCAGATTGGTATTGGTTGCCCTAGAATTATCCCCATCTCCAATGATTTCTGCGACGATATCTTGCAGTGTAACTATACCTGAAGTTCCACCAAATTCATCTACTACAATGACCATAGCTTGATGAGAACGTTGCATCTGAGATAATAGACTACTTATGGGTGTTGATTCTGGGACAAACTCAACTGGTTCAATCCAAGGCTCAATCACAGAATCATGGGCTATGTCTCCTTTGGCTAAAGGAAGAGCTAAGGTTTTGAAGTCAATTATCCCCTTAACCTCATCTAAAGATTCTCCCACCACGGGATAGCGAAAATATTGTTTATCCGCGATGGTTTGTAATAACTCTGCAAAACTAGCTTGCTCAGATAAATAAGTAATTTGAGTTCGAGGGATCATAATTTCTATCGCCATCACATCCCCAAACTCAAAGATTTTATTGAGTAATTCTCTTTCCTCTGCTTCTAAACCAGTAGATTCTTCTGTAGTAATGATTAATTGCAATTCTTCAGAAGTAACTTGGTTGTACCATCCCTGTCCCGTGTATTCAATACCAGCTAATCTGAGTAAGCAACGAGTTGATTGATTTAACACCCAGATAAAAGGGCGAAAAATACGAGCAATTACTAAGCTAGGAGGCCCAAAAAACTTAGCTAATTGTTCTGGATAGATTAAAGCCACAGATTTAGGACAAAGTTCTCCTAAAACAATCTGGAAGTACGCCAACAGAAAAAAAGCGGTGGGAATGGCAAAAGAATGGGCAAAGATATCAGTAAAAGACCTAGGAAAAGGCAGTTGTTTAATAGTAGTAGCCACTAAAACTGCAATAGTTTGCTCTCCAATCCATCCTAAAGCCAGACTAGAAAGAGTTATTCCCAACTGAGTCGTAGATAATAAGCGGTCTATACTTCTCTGAAAAGACTGTACTGTTTGAGCTTGAATATCTCCATCTTTGGCTAACTGGGTGATACGAGATCGCCTGACCGAGACGATAGAAAATTCGGCGGTAACGAAAAAAGCATTTATCGCAATTAATGAAAGTAACCCCACTAAGGGAAATAAGAAATCTTTACCAGTCATCCAGGCTTAAGCGCTCAAAAAATAGCATCGGGATTGGATGTAAGTTTTTGAAAAACTGATTCTCCTACTTTGGTTGTAACGGAAAATCTCTATCTTGTTACAGGAATTTTCTCTAACTTGAGTTGTAATTTCTGTTCAGGATAGTCTGTTAGAGTCAAAGATATATTTTGAGATTTGTCAAGTAAACTTACAGGAATTCTTAATTTACCACTAAAATTCTCTCCATTGGCTGGTAATTCCCCTGGTAAACCATCAGCTATAGCACTTAAGGGTCGTCCGCGATCATCTCTGACATCCAGAAAGCTGTAAAGAAACTTGACAGACTTCATACCTTCATTCCTCATATTAACGTTTAACGTCAAAGAACTCCCTTCCCGTTGAGCTTGAGACACTTCAAAAGTCACTCCTCCTGAATTATGGCTAATAGGAAAATTTTGGGGGTCGACTGAATTAGGCTCAGATTCTAAATCTACTGGTTCAACTAAAGAACTTGATAGAGATTGTTCTGTGAAGCTACTGCGTTTTTTTTTAGCTTCCATGTAATTGTAAACATTTATTAAGATTTCTCGCTCTTTAATAATTTTTAACCCCTTGTAAGGACCTCCTAGGGGCTTTTTCTTATCAAGGGAGCGTTCTGAATTTATATCGGGCTGAGTTACAACTTTTAGTGCCTCTCTTCCCATAAGATAACCAATGTAAGCACTAGCACTACCACCTGCTAACATCATAAGAAGGATTGACGCAATCAGTAATAAGGTTAATTTTAGGTTCATAAACTAGAGAGTTTTTTTTTGGCAATTATCGAAGTTACTAATATAATAGATATCTAGGCAAAATAATACTGCCAGGGTTGGCCGAGCGGTTGAGGCAGCGAACTCATAATTCGCCCTAGGCAGGTTCAACTCCTGCACCCTGGATTTTACAATCCTTACTTACACCAAAATCGACAATGTTTTTGATTTCTTAAAGATAGGGATTTTCTCCATAGTTTGGGGAAACAGCTTAATCTGTTCTGTATCTTACTGAGTCTTTGTGGGAAGGTAGCCCTTCTGCTTGTGCCAAGATCTGTATAGTGCTGGACATTTGCTTGAGAGCAGTTGAAGAATACTCAATCAAACTAGAGTGTTTCATAAAAGTCTCAACTCCCAAAGCGGAAGCATAGCGAGCAGCCCCCGAAGTTGGTAAGGTGTGATTAGGCCCAGCTAGATAATCTCCCACAGCTTCTGGAGTCGAACTACCCAGAAAAATCGCCCCTGCATGACGAATTTGCTCAATTAATCCCCAAGGATCTGCTACTTCTAGTTCTAAGTGTTCTGGTGCAAACAAGTTAGAAAGTTCAGCAGCAATTGCTAGAGAATCTACTACCACTATTAAGCCGTAATGAGCGATCGCTTTTTCCGTCAGGGTTTTGCGGGGATGATTTTCCAGTTGCTTACTAACTTCTTGTTGTACTTTTTCCCCTAAGTTACGGTCGGTAGTGACTAAAATTGCAGCAGCCATAGGGTCATGTTCTGCTTGGGCTAATAAATCTGCTGCGATAAACACAGGATTTGCTGTCTTATCCGCAATGACTAACACTTCCGACGGACCAGCTAAAGAATCAATCCCTACCACCCCATAAACCATTTTTTTTGCCAGAGTGACATAGATATTTCCTGGCCCTGTAATTACATCTACTTTCGGGATGGTTTCTGTCCCATAAGCTAGGGCTGCCACAGCTTGCGCCCCTCCTAAGCGATAAATTTCTTCAATCCCTGCTTCTTGGGCTGCTACTAATACAGCAGGATTAATTTTTAAATCTTCCCCTGGAGGTGTCACCATCACAATACGAGGTACTTTGGCTACCTTCGCTGGTATCGCGTTCATCAATACCGTGCTAGGATAGGCTGCTCTCCCCCCAGGAACATATAATCCTGCTCGATCTACAGGGGTGTAGCGTTTGCCCAAAACTACATCATTCTCTTCAAATTGCACCCAAGATTTGGGTACTCTCTGGCGGTGGAAAGCCTCAATTTTTTGACAAGCTAACTGAATAGCATGGAGTAAGTCTTGAGAAATTTGCTGATAAGCAGCGTCTAACTCAGAGCCAGTTACTCTCAATTGTTCTGCTGTTAATACTTGTCGATCAAATTTTGCTGTGTAGTTAATTAGAGCTTGATCGCCCTTGTTCTTGACTGTTGTGACGATTTCTCTGACAGTGTTTTCTTTAGGTTCGATATCACTATCATGGGTGCGATCGCCAATACGCTTCAATTCTATTTTTGCCTCAGTTTGCTGATCGATTATCCGCAGCATGAAATCCCACCACTCGCTAGAGCTACTACTATACCTATAGCTTAACTTGTATTCAAGAGAGATACCTACTTAATCCTCGCCAATATTGCTCAGTAGAACCAGAATTATCCTGTTTCTCAGCCCAGATTAGCTTCCGAATTTTCCAGATATCTTGACTTTAAACAAAAATATCTGCTATTATCATATTTCTGAGTGTACCTAATTATTTTCTAATTATTAGCAAAGAAACTATTTTCTAAAAATAAAACTGTGGCTAACTCGAAATCAGCAATTAAAAGAATCGCGATCGCAGAACGAAATCGTCTTCGGAACAAGGCTTATAAGTCTTCCATTAGAACTTTAATGAAAAAATGTTTTACTGCCGTTGATAGTTATGCAACAGAATCAACTCCTGAAAACATGGCAGTGGTCAAGGAAACTATGTCCGCAGCTTACAGTAAGATAGATAAGGCAATCAAGCGTAAAGTATTACATCGTAACAATGGGGCGAGGAAAAAGTCTCGTTTGGCCAAAGCACTAGCTAAAGCTAAGGCAACAGCCTCCTAAAATAAATAGGGGTTTGGGTGTATATTACTTATGGCACCAAGCCACACTAGTCTATAACAGCCTTCGATAAATAAAATACCAAGCCAGCAACCAGCCTAGCTTATGCAATTAATTGATACCCACGTTCACATCAATTTTGATGTATTTCAGGGCAGTCTTATTCCTTTAAGAAAACGTTGGCAAGAAGCAGGTGTAGTTCATTTAGTCCATTCATGTGTCAAACCCGATGAATTTCAGGGAATACAATCTCTAGCAGATATGTTCCCTGAATTGTCATTTGCAGTGGGATTACACCCTTTAGATGTGGATGAGTGGACTGAAGTACACACTGCTGAAACAATTAAAAATCTTGCCCTTTCTGACCAGCGAGTGGTGGCGATAGGGGAAACAGGATTAGACTTTTATAAAGCCAATAATCACGAACAGCAAAAACGAGCTTTCTACTCCCAGTTGGAAATTGCGAGGGAGCTTGATAAACCAGTGATTATTCACTGTCGTGAAGCAGCTTCTACCATGAAAGAATTATTAGAAGCATTTTGGCAAGAGCGAGGAAGAGTCAAGGGTGTGATGCACTGTTGGGGAGGTAACAAAGAAGAAACTAAGTGGTTTCTAGACTTAGGATTTTACATCAGTTTTAGTGGGATAGTAACCTTCAAAAATGCCCAACAACTTCAAGAATCCGCCAAAATCGTCCCTAGCGATCGCTTACTAATAGAGACAGATTGCCCTTTCTTAGCACCTGTTCCCAAAAGAGGCAAAACCAATGAACCTTCCTACGTCAAATATGTGGCGGAAAAAATCGCTGAACTACGTCAAATTCCGCTCCTTACCTTAGCAGAGCAAACCACAGCTAATGCTTGCTGTCTGTTTAATCTACAACTTGTTTCACAAACAAGCCCCCTCAGCAGTGAAAAAGCCAAAGTTTAGGGCAACTGAATGATTACTAAAATACCAAATATTAACTTACTTAAAAACCCAAGCCATCTAGAAACTTAATTATTACATACGTAACCTAAGAACCAGCTAATCTCAAAATACTAATGCTCTGACTGATCTGTTGGAATCATCTAAGAAATTTATAAACATAACTCTGTCAAAGATAAACCTCATGAGTAACTTAGCCCACACTTTGCTACCAGACTTAATTGAAATTCAACGTTCTAGTTTTCGTTGGTTTCTAGAAAGGGGACTGATCGAAGAACTCAACAGTTTTTCGCCCATTACTGACTACACAGGTAAATTTGAGCTACATTTTATTGGTGAAAATTATCAACTTAAAGAACCTAAATATAACGTTGATGAAGCCAAGAGTCGAGATAGCACTTATAGCGTACAGATGTACGTACCAACCCGTTTAATCAACAAAGAAAACGGGGAAATAAAAGAAATGAAAGTCTTTATTGGGGATCTTCCCCTAATGACAGATCGTGGAACTTTCATTATCAATGGAGCAGAAAGGGTTATAGTTAACCAAATTGTGCGTTCTCCTGGGGTTTATTACAAAGCGGAAACAGACAAAAACGGTAGAAGGACTTATTCTGCTTCTTTAATTCCCAACCGAGGAGCTTGGCTGAAGTTTGAAACCGACAAAAACGGTTTAGTGTGGGTACGAATAGACAAAACCCGTAAACTATCCGCTCAAGTACTACTGAAAGCCATTGGTTTAAGTGACAATGAAATTCTTGATGGTCTGCGCCATCCTGACTTTTATCAAAAAACCCTAGATAAAGAAGGTAATCCCAACGAAGAAGAAGCGTTACTAGAGTTGTATCGCAAATTACGCCCTGGAGAACCACCCACAGTTAGTGGCGGACAACAATTACTAGAATCTCGCTTCTTTGACCCGAAACGTTACGACTTGGGGAAAGTAGGACGTTACAAACTCAATAAAAAACTGCGATTAACTGTAGCAGATACCATCAGAGTTTTGACCCCCACAGATATCCTAGCAGCAGTAGATTATCTGATTAACTTAGAATTTGACGGAGGCAGTACGGATGACATCGATCACCTTGGTAATCGTCGGGTGCGTTCTGTAGGAGAATTACTACAGAACCAAGTCAGGGTGGGATTAAATCGTCTAGAGCGAATTATTAGAGAACGGATGACAGTCAGTGAAGCAGATAGTCTGACTCCTGCTGCCCTAGTTAATCCCAAGCCTTTAGTAGCAGCAATCAAAGAGTTTTTTGGCTCTTCCCAACTTTCTCAGTTTATGGATCAAACCAATCCTTTAGCAGAGTTGACCCATAAACGTCGTCTCTCCGCCCTAGGACCTGGAGGACTCACAAGAGAAAGGGCTGGATTTGCAGTACGAGATATTCATCCTTCCCACTATGGTCGGATTTGTCCTGTAGAGACACCTGAAGGTCCTAATGCAGGTTTGATTGGTTCTTTAGCAACCTATGCCCGTGTTAATCCCTATGGGTTTATTGCCACACCCTATTATCCCGTAAAAAATGGCGTAGTGCAACGCGATCGCCAACCGCTCTATTTAACTGCTGATGAAGAGGACGATATGAGAGTTGCACCAGGGGATGTTACCACTGACGAAAATAATTATATCCAGGGAGAAAATATCCCCATTCGCTATCGTCAAGAATTTTCTACCTGTAATCCTGATGAAGTAGATTATGTAGCAGTATCCCCCGTCCAAATTGTCTCGGTTGCCACCAGTTTGATCCCCTTCCTCGAACATGATGATGCCAACCGCGCTCTGATGGGTTCTAATATGCAGCGACAAGCCGTACCCCTATTGCGTCCCGAACGACCCCTAGTAGGAACAGGCTTAGAAGCTCAAGCAGCAAGAGACTCTGGGATGGTAGTAGTATCCCGTACCCACGGTATAGTAACTTTTGTTGATGCCACTGTTGTCAGAATCAGAGTCACAGAAGGAGAAAACGAGCCTCACGCTCCAGCACCAGGTACAGAAATAGAGTATAAACTTCAAAAATATCAGCGTTCTAACCAAGATACCTGTCTCAATCAACGTCCCCTAGTCTATGTTGGGGAAGATGTAGTCCCTGGACAAGTACTAGCAGACGGTTCTTCTACAGAAGGGGGAGAATTAGCATTAGGGCAAAATGTTCTAGTAGCTTATATGCCCTGGGAAGGCTACAACTACGAAGATGCGATTCTTCTGAGTGAAAGACTAGTTTATGACGATGTCTATACCAGTATTCACGTTGAAAAATTTGAAATAGAAGCCAGACAGACCAAACTAGGACCAGAAGAAATAACCAGGGAAATACCCAACGTAGGGGAAGACACACTAAGGAATTTAGATGAGCGAGGCATCATTCATATTGGAGCTTGGGTAGAATCTGGAGACATCTTAGTTGGGAAAGTAACCCCCAAAGGAGAATCGGATCAACCCCCAGAAGAAAAACTCCTTAGAGCCATCTTTGGAGAAAAAGCCCGAGATGTAAGAGATAACTCCTTAAGAGTACCCAATGGAGAAAAAGGCAGAGTAGTAGATGTCCGCGTCTTCACCAGAGAGCAAGGAGATGAATTACCCCCTGGAGCTAATATGGTAGTACGTATTTACGTAGCTCAAAAAAGAAAAATCCAGGTAGGGGATAAAATGGCAGGTCGTCATGGCAATAAAGGGATTATTTCGCGGATTCTTCCCATCGAAGATATGCCCTATTTACCCGATGGTACACCTGTAGATATCGTTCTCAATCCTCTGGGTGTACCCTCTAGGATGAACGTAGGACAAGTATTTGAGTGCCTTCTTGGTTGGGCTGGAGAAAATCTAGGGATGAGATTTAAGATCATGCCTTTTGATGAAATGCACGGCAAAGAAGCTTCCAGAGAAACTGTCCACGGCAAAATCCGAGAAGCTTCTCGTAAACATAAGAAACAGTGGGTATTTGACGAGAATAACCCAGGAAAAATCAAAGTTTTTGATGGTAGAACAGGAGAACCCTTTGACCGCCCCGTAACAGTGGGGAAAGCTTATATGCTGAAGCTAGTTCACCTGGTAGATGATAAGATTCACGCTCGTTCTACAGGTCCATATTCTCTAGTAACTCAACAGCCCTTGGGTGGTAAAGCGCAACAAGGTGGTCAGCGTTTTGGAGAAATGGAAGTATGGGCGTTAGAAGCTTACGGAGCAGCTTACATCTTGCAAGAGTTGTTAACGGTTAAATCGGATGATATGCAAGGTAGAAATGAAGCACTCAACGCAATAGTCAAAGGAAAACCCATTCCTCGCCCTGGAACTCCAGAATCTTTCAAAGTATTGATGCGTGAATTGCAATCTTTAGGGTTAGATATTGCAGTTCATAAACTGGAAGCTTTAGAAGATGGTAGCAGCCAAGACATAGAAGTCAATTTGATGGCAGATAGTTCCCGTAGAACTCCCAATAGACCAACCTATGAATCTTTAAGCAGAGAAGATATCCAAGAAGAAGCTTAAGAATTCTGCAATTGTTACGGTAAGAGAATGGTTATAAGTCATAATTCAATTCTCTTATCCTCTATGCCTAATTTCCAAAGATAGTCGCTAAAAGATGAGAAACCAACAAGAACAACGCTTTGATTATGTGAAAATTGGGATTGCTTCTCCAGAGAGAATTCGTCAGTGGGGAGAAAGGACTCTCAATACAGGACAAGTAGTGGGAGAAGTTACTAAACCAGAAACTATCAATTACAGAACTCTCAAGCCAGAAATGGATGGGCTATTTTGTGAGCGCATTTTTGGTCCTGCAAAAGACTGGGAATGTCACTGTGGAAAGTATAAGAGAGTGCGTCATCGCGGAATTATTTGCGAACGCTGTGGAGTAGAAGTAACTGAATCTCGGGTGCGTCGCCATCGTATGGGTTACATTAAATTGGCTGCACCAGTGACTCATGTATGGTATCTCAAAGGAATTCCCAGTTACTTGAGTATCATTTTAGATATGCCCTTGCGAGATGTAGAGCAAATCGTCTATTTCAACTCCTATGTAGTATTAGATCCTGGGAATGCTCAAAATCTCTCTTGTAAGCAACTATTAACAGAAGACCAATGGATTGAAATCGAAGAACAGCTTTACAGTGAAGATTCAGAATTAATTGGTGTAGAAGTTGGTATTGGTGCTGAGGCAATTCAACGACTACTAGAAGAAGTAGAGCTAGAAACTGAAGCGGAAAAACTCAGGGAAGAGATTAACGAAGCTAAAGGACAGAAGAGAGCCAAATTAATCAAGCGATTGCGGGTAATTGATAACTTTATTGCCACAGGAGCCCGTCCTGAATGGATGATTTTGATGGTTATCCCTGTAATTCCTCCAGATTTGCGCCCTATGGTGCAGTTGGATGGGGGTAGGTTTGCCACTTCTGACCTCAATGATCTTTATCGACGAGTGATCAACCGCAACAATCGTTTAGCAAGATTGCAAGAAATTCTCGCACCAGAAATTATTGTCCGTAATGAAAAACGGATGCTGCAAGAAGCAGTAGATGCTCTCATTGATAACGGTCGTCGTGGTCGTACTGTTGTAGGTGCGAATAATCGTCCCCTAAAATCTCTTTCTGACATTATTGAAGGTAAGCAAGGTCGTTTCCGACAAAACTTATTAGGAAAACGGGTGGACTACTCTGGACGCTCCGTAATTGTAGTAGGACCGAAGTTAAAAATTTATCAGTGTGGATTGCCAAGAGAAATGGCAATTGAATTGTTCCAACCCTTTGTAATTAATCGTCTGATTCAAACTGGGATGGTCAACAATATTAAAGCAGCCAAAAAATTGATTCAACGAGGAGATCCTCAAGTATTTGAAGTTTTGAAAGAAGTGATTACAGGTCATCCTGTAATGCTG
This sequence comes from Xenococcaceae cyanobacterium MO_167.B27, assembly GCA_030065935.1. GTDB lineage: Bacteria > Cyanobacteriota > Cyanobacteriia > Cyanobacteriales > Xenococcaceae > JASJCP01. The sequence goes on along the minus strand of JASJCP010000066.1, from coordinate 17,596 downwards.
AACCGCGCTCCCACACTACACCGTCTTGGAATTCAAGCCTTTGAACCAATGTTAGTAGAGGGAAGAGCCATTCAATTACATCCTCTGGTCTGTCCTGCTTTTAACGCGGACTTTGACGGCGACCAAATGGCGGTTCATGTACCTTTATCCTTGGAAGCACAGGCAGAAGCACGACTGTTAATGTTAGCCTGTCACAATATCTTATCTCCTGCAACGGGAAAACCCATTGTTGCTCCTTCTCAGGATATGGTTTTGGGCTGTTATTATTTAACCGCAGAAAATCCCAAGGCTACCAAAGGAGAAGGAAGGCGTTTCGGCAGTATGAACGATGCTGTTAAAGCCTTTGAGCAAGGACAACTGGATTTACACGCTTATGTTTGGTTGCGCTATGACGGAGAAGTAGAAACAACACAAGCAGATGATGAAGTTGTAGAGCAAGAAGTCTTGACTGATGGCACTGTTGTTAAATACTACCAACAGCGATTTGTAAGAGAGACAGAAACAGGAGAGACAATATCTCAATACATATATACAACAATTGGTCGCATTATCTACAACAAAACCATTCAAGAAGCTCTTGAACCATCTGTGTAGTTACCCAAACTAGTAGTAATAAAACGGAATTAGTGAGTAACTTTCCTTCAAGAAAATAAATAGGACTAATATGAAATTTTATAACCGTATCGTTGATAAAGGTCGTCTCAAAAAATTAATTGCCTGGGCTTATACTGAGTATGGTTCCGCTCGGTGTGCTACTATGGCAGACTTGCTCAAAGAAATGGGCTTTCGTTATGCCACTAGAGCAGGGGTGTCTATCAGTGTTGATGACCTGAAAGTTCCCCCTCAAAAACCTGAAATGTTAGAGGCAGCAGAACAAGAAATTCGCCTAACTGAGGAGCGTTATGCTAAAGGTGAGATTACAGAGGTAGAGCGTTTCCAAAAAGTTATTGATACTTGGACTGGTACTTCTGAAAACCTGAAAAATGAGGTGGTAACTAACTTTAAATCTACCGATCCGCTAAATTCAGTTTATATGATGGCGTTTAGTGGTGCAAGGGGTAACTTGTCTCAGGTACGTCAGTTAGTGGGAATGCGTGGTTTGATGGCTGATCCTCAAGGGGAAATTATTGACCAGCCAATTAAAACTAATTTCCGTGAAGGACTAACTGTAACAGAGTATATTATTTCTTCTTATGGTGCGAGAAAAGGTTTGGTAGATACCGCTCTTCGTACTGCTGACTCTGGCTATTTGACCCGTCGTTTAGTGGATGTTTCTCAAGATGTAATTGTCAGAGAACTAGACTGTGGGACTCAAAGAGGGATCACTCTCAAAGCAATGAAAGATGGCGATCGCACTTTAATACCCCTTTCTGACCGCTTATTCGGTAGAGTATTAGCAGAAGATGCAGTAGCAGATGAGACAGGAGAAGTTATTGCTAAACGCAATCAAGACCTAAACGCAACTGTAGTCCAAGAAATTGGTAGTAAATGTGAATCTGTGGTAGTGAGATCTCCTTTAACTTGTGAGGCTGCTCGTTCTGTGTGCCAAAAATGCTACGGCTGGAGTCTGGCTCACGGCAAAATGGTGGATATGGGAGAAGCAGTAGGAATTATTGCTGCTCAATCTATTGGTGAACCTGGAACACAATTAACCATGCGCACCTTCCACACAGGAGGGGTATTTACAGGAGAAGTAGCTCGTCAAATCATAGCAGAAAAGGATTCAGTTGTTAGGTATGCCAAGGGTCTAAGTACTCGTAAAGTCAGAACTCGTCACGGGGACGAAAGAGAGCAGGTAGAAACTGTGGGAGACTTAGTTTTAGAGCCGATTAAAAAAGGTAAGAAACTCTCCTACCCCCTCACTGCCGGCTCGTTAATTCACGTAGTTGATGGACAAGAAGTTAAAGCAGGTCAATTACTAGTAGAAGTAGCCAAAGCTAAAGTTCAAAAATCTACAGAAAAAGCCAACAAAGACGTAACCTCTGATTTAGCAGGGGAAGTACTCTTTGCCAATTTAGTTCCTGATGAAAAAACCGACCGTCAAGGTAACACCACCAAAGTTGCTAAAAATGCAGGTTTGTTGTGGGTATTGTCAGGAGAAGTTTATAACTTACTTCCTGGTGCAGAACCCCTAGTAAGTAATGGAGATCGCGTATCTCCAGGGGATGTTTTAGCTCAAACTAGACTCACCTCCGCTAGTGGTGGTGTGGTTAGGATGATTCCTAATAGCCGAGAAATTGAAATTGTCACCGCTTCCGTACTGCTGGATCAAGCAGAAGTGAAAGTAGAAAGTGATGGTGGTAGAGAACAATACGTAGTCTATACTGCTGACAATCAGAAATTCTTGCTGAAAACCACTCCTGGTACGAAAGTACAAAATCACCAAGTAGTAGCAGAATTAGTTGATGACCGCTACAAAACCAATACTGGAGGCATTATTAAATATGCAGGAGTAGAAATTGGTAAAGGTGGAAGGAAACAAGGATATGAAGTCACCAAAGGTGGAACATTACTGTGGATTTCTGAAGAAAGTCATGAAGTCAATAAAGATATTTCTCTGTTGATAGTAGAAGACGGTGAATACGTTGAAGCTAATACAGAAGTAGTAAAAGACATCTATGCTCAATCTTCTGGGGTAGTAGAAGTAGTCCAGAAAAACGATATTCTGCGGGAAATTATCATCAAACCAGGAGAAATTCACCTCCTAGATGATATCGATCCTAAACTAGACGGGCAACTCATTCAACCAGGAACAGAGGTGCTACCAGGGGTTACAGTAGAAGAACTAAAATATGGGGAAATAGTTGATACCACAGAAGGACCCGCATTGTTGCTTCGTGGGGTAGAAGAATACCAAATTGCTGATGAACCAGCCATTCCTTCCCAGGCTTCGATAAATAGTGAAGATGGTCGTCAAATTGAGTTGCGCTCGCTCCAAAGACTATTCTACAAAGATGGAGAACGAGTTAAATCTGTTAATGGAGTTTCCTTACTTAGTACACAACTCGTACTAGAAATAGATACTGCTGATGAACTAGAAGGTCCTGGTAACATCAATGCAGATATTGAGCTAAAAGCGGATGAAGACGACCCTGAAACTCAACGTTTGCAGATGGTAATTTTAGAATCCCTAGTTCTACGACGTGATACAGACGCTGATCCCTATAGTGGAGATATTGAAACCAGAATCTTAGTCGAAGATGGTCAAGAAATTCCCAGAGGAGCAACCATCGCTAGTACAGAAATCAGGTGTAAATCTTCTGGACAAGTACGAGGTATTCGTGAAGGAGGAGAAGCAATCCGCCGTGTCTTGATTGTCAGAGAATCCGACCTAGTAACCTACGAACTGGATGCTACCAAGAGTCAATGTGAATGCCAAGAAGACAATCTAATAGTAGATGGTACAGAGATTGTCCCAGGAGTCAAATTAGAAGACTCAGGACAGGTTGTAGAAATGGTTGAGCAGGAAGGAGGTAAAACCACTTTAGTCCTGCGTCATGCTCGTCCCTATCGTGTATCTGCTGGTGCAGTTCTTCACATTGACAGTGGTGATCTAGTTCAGAGGGGAGACAACCTGGTAATGCTGGTTTATGAGCGTTCTAAAACTGGGGATATCATTCAGGGTTTACCCCGTATTGAGGAACTATTAGAGGCTCGCAAACCCAAAGAAAGTTGTATTTTATGTCGTAAACCTGGTATCTCTCAAGTAGTCTATGAAGAAGGGGAAACCGTAGATATCAACGTTGAAGAAGAAGACGGTAACGTCGAGCCATATCATGTTAAACCTGGACAAAATGCCATGGTTGCTGATGGACAAAAAGTAGAGGTAGGGGAAATGCTCACTGATGGTCCTGCTAACCCCCACGAAATTTTAGAAGTCTTCTTTAACTACTATCGAGAGGAAAAAGGTTGTTACGAAGCTTCTTTGATTGGTTTTCAACAAGCGCAAAACTTCTTGGTATCTCAAGTGCAGTCAGTTTATCAAAGTCAAGGTATCGACATTTCTGACAAACACATTGAAGTAATTGTGCGTCAAATGACTTCTAAGGTCAGAGTTGATGACGGTGGAGATACAGTGATGTTACCAGGGGAATTAGTAGCTTTACGAGAAATCGAGCAAGTCAATGAAGCAATGGCTATTACAGGCGGTGAGCCAGCGCAATACACCCCTGTATTATTGGGTATCACCAAGGCTTCTTTAAATACTGATAGCTTTATCTCTGCTGCTTCTTTCCAAGAGACAACCAGGGTACTAACTGAAGCTGCGATTGAGGGTAAATCTGACTGGCTCAGAGGACTGAAAGAAAACGTAATTATTGGTCGTTTGATTCCTGCGGGAACTGGTTTTAATACCCATGAAGAGCCTGGAGTTATGAGAAATGACTTTGACTCTGCTAATTTCCGTAATAATTCTGTGTATGGCTATAACGGAGAGTTTGAGAGCAATAGCAGTTTTCGTCTGGGAGAAGAAACCGTGAATAATCCTGAACCTCGGTCTTTAAGAACCTATAAAAGCTTGGGAGATGATGAAAACGTCATTTTAGATGACCAAACAGCAAGAGCTTATACTGGTCTAACTGATGATGAAACTTCTGCCAATGGCAAGAATGGTAAAGCTTCCGAAGAAGATACTTAAACCAGTGATCGGTTTAATGTAGCGAAACACAGATAATCTGACTTAAATTTAAAGTGATGGGGAACATTAACAACTGTAATCCCTGTCACTTTTTTTGATTGACGTACTCTAGGACTGAGTTACCCTGCTATATGATTCCTAGACAAACCTAGACAAGCCAGATTAACTAGTTGTCACTAATAATATATTGTCCGAAGCTCCCCAGACAACCTAGAAAATATGGTCAAGCTAAGCTCTGGCTTTGTCCAGGAAAATCAATACTAGACTGAAGCTATCTTCACAGCAATAACTTATGTAAAAAATAGATGAAGCTACTTTTAAGAACAGATTTGAGATGAGTATTGAGTCGAATACTAGTAAGCAAACAGATTAATTACCAGGAATTATCGTGAATCATAACCATCATGAGTCAAAAAAATTGTCACATAGTAAAATAACACCCCACGTTCATAGTGAAGAGTCTTTGAAAAGACTAATTAATCGTCTCTCTCGTATTGAGGGACATATCCGTGGTATCAAAACTATGCTCCAAGAAAGTCGTTCTTGTCCAGAAGTATTAATTCAGCTTGCTGCGGTGCGAGGCGGAATTGATCGTGTAGCCAGAATCATTTTGGATGAACATCTAGAACAATGTATTGTTCGCGCTGCTGAAGAAGGAAATATTGATGCAGAAATTGAAGAGTTAAAAGCTGCTTTAGATCGTTTTTTACCTTGAAATAATATAGAAGAAATTGATGAGGTTGAAAGATGTCTATTTTTACTAAAATAAATTTTTTAAATGTATTGTTACTGATTCTATTCAGTAATGCTTGGGGAGTGGAATTAGCCAGGGGAAGTGAACTTAAACAGGAAAACAATCTTATAGAGGAGGGCGTTTTATCATCATTAGATAATAGATTGATTACTCAAAATCCTGAACCCTCTCAGTCACAAATAGAAAAAGATGTTTTAAAGGAGATAAATAGAGCTAGAACTAATCCTCAAGAGTATGGAGAATGGTTAGAGAGTTTAAAACAGTATTATGCTGGTATTAGGCTCAAATTACCAGGAGAAAGAGAGATTAGAACTAATCGTGGTCTTCGGGTTCTAGAAGAAGCCATTATGTTTGTTAAACAACAACGTCCCCTTGATCCTCTTTCCTCCTCTGAAGATTTGGAAATCAGTGCTAAACAACGAATTACAGAATTCACTACTAGCAGACAAAATATAACCCTAGACAGTATTAGCTATGGCAAAGTTACTCCCGAAGCTATAGTAATGCACTTAGTTGTAGATGATGGGTTTCCTGACCGTCGTAATCGTCTTGCAATCTTCAATCCTAATTATCGCTTTACTGGTGTTGCTTGCGAAAACGATCGTAGATATACTCTAGTATGTGCGATCGCCTATGAGATAAATCAAAATGATATTATAGTCGAAAGTCCTACTTTAGAGGATACTGCTGAATCTTCCAATGAGTCAGAGCAAAGAGCAGAAAACTCACCCCAAATACCCACTGTTATTGTTCCTGTACTCACCAATAATCAACCTCAAAGGACAAGTATTACAGAAGAAAATGAGAATTCCCCTGAAACTGAATCTGTGGAGTTACCTACTAATAGAGAGTCAGATTCTTCACCACCATTGGTTTCCACCAATTCTATTTTGATAGAAAAAACCGAAAGAGGAGTTCTTGAACCAGGAGATAAAACCATTCCTAACGATGGTAGTTTGTATGATTCTTATCCATTGGAAGGTAAGGCAGGAGATTCTTTTATTATTAGCCTAGAAAGTCAAGATTTTGACACTTTTTTGGCAATTATGGATCAAGAAGGCAATATCATAGAACAAAACGATGATATCAGCGATGGCAATAGTAATTCCCGTCTCAGGGTTACTTTTACTAGTGACGGAACGTACAATGTTATCGTTAATGCTTATGACGAGGGTGGTAAGGGTAAATATATCCTTACCGTCAGAAGGTAACAACAGAATTGATAATTGATTTAACTGGCGAATAATCTGATATCTAGTTTCTGATGTTGCATTTGTGCTAGCTCAATAGTAGGAGTGCAACTCCACATTTGGTCTAGATTAATTAATTGGGCTTGGTGATAGGTTAGTTCTATATCTGATGCTAAATTTAGCAGTAACTTTTGAGATTGAACATGACCAATAACACCTAAGCGAATTGCAGCACCTAATAAACTTGTAACAAAACTGTGTAAAAAACCTAGGATTGCATCTTCTTCAGAAATCCCGGCAATTTGAGCTACCACTGCAAACACCACAGGATGTAAGCAATTGAATCTATTATTAGCTACATCTTTAGTTAAAGTTGTCAGTTGCTCATTTTGCCAAGTAGAGTTAGCAACCATTAATAAAGCTCGCCCACTCTTTATTTGGGTGATCCGATTTTCAGCAATTAAAGTTTGAGCAAACAGTCTTTGATCTGCTAATTTTACTGCTGCGAGGTCATTGTGTTGGCTTCCTCTGTAGCTATGAATTAAAGCTACTAAGTCACAACTTCCAATTTTATTTCTGAGTAATAATTGCAGGAACATTTGTAAGTCTGCTGCGGAAGTAATTTGTTTGGTTTGAACTAAAAATTCTAAACCATGGGAGAGAGTAAAAGAGCCAGAAGGGAAAAAAGAATCTGCTAACTGCATTAAAGCCAGTTTTTGCGAGAGTCCATCATTCCCATTGTCTAAACCAGAGTGATTCATATTTACCAAGATTGTGAAGCATACCTATTACTTATATATTGCACCACTCTGTTCAATTCAGATTACAGGTTGCTCTAAGAAAGTACTTAAAAGTTATATTTGCTCTTCAAGTGCTTTACGATATAACTTTTGAACTCGCTTCATGAAGCTACTGATTATTGTCTTGGGTGGTTGTTGAGTAGGGTCTAGTGATTGGACTTTTTCAATTAGTCTGGTTTCGCGAATGTCTATATCTCCATCACTGTAAATTAAACCACTAATCTTTTCTAATAATTCTTGATAGTCTTCTTCGGTGGGATTTTCTCCAAGATAGTCTTCAACCCATTGATAACATTCCGCAGTTGGTACTCTTTTAAGTTCGGATAATAAAGGTTGAAGCTCTGGATCATCAACTAAGTCAAATTCTGCTGCTATACGACGCAAATATTGTCTTTCTTCTGGTTGAATAATCCCATCAATCCATGCAGCACCAATGAGAATTTTTAATAGTTGCTTCATTTTATGATAAGTCCTAGTTGTCATATCAGTTTTTTTGTAATCTTGCCATAAAAAACCCATCCATGTTATGTCGGTGAGGATAGACTTTAATCCAGCCTTCAGGTGTCCGAAACGTGCTAATGGGCGATTCTTTTGAGGGGGGGTTAATTGACCATTCTTCATGGGACCGCAAAAATGATTGTACAACTTTTTCGTTTTCTAAAGGATTAAGAGTACAGGTAGCATAAACTAGTATGCCTTTGTACCTAACCCATTGTGAAACTTCTTCTAATAGTTCCTTTTGCAGTTGAGAAAGTTCCCTAATTTGAGCAGAAGTTTTTCGCCAACGAATATCAGGGCGTTTGTGGAGTGTTCCTAATCCTGAACAGGGTACATCTAATAAAGCACGATCGCACAAAGAATCATTTTTGTCAGAAAATAGCATTAAATTACGGCTATCTCCTGCTACAGTTTGAATGGACTTAATTCCTAAGCGGGTTGCATTATTTTCAACTTTTTTCAGTTTTTGGCTACTGCGATCGCCAGCATAGATAATTCCGCGATCGCCCATTAATTCGGCAATATGGGTTGTTTTTCCTCCTGGTGCAGCACAAGCATCTATAATGGTTTCTCCTGGTTGAGGATCGAGAAGATGGCTAACAAGTTGCGCGCTACTGTCTTGTACCATCCACCAACCTTCTTGATATCCAGGGAGTAAGGTAATGTCTCCTACACTGTCATTAATTCTTAAAGCTTGGGGGACATTAGGAAGAGAAGATACAGAGATTCCTCGCTCTTGGAATGTCTTAGCTACTGCTTCAACAGATGTTTTGAGGATATTAACTCGCAGGTCAATTTTAGCAGGTTGATTAAACCAAGTTAGAAGTTCACTAGTTTCAGTTAGGGGTAATTGTTGTAACCAAGTTTCTACTATCCAGTCAGGAAAGCTATGAATAACACCCAACTTTTCTACTGGGGAAGAATAGTTTTGAGTTAGGAGAGGATCGCTGGTTTTGGAAGAGCGAATATAGTTTCTGAGTATCCCATTTACCACACCAGCTAATTTAGCAAGTCTATTATTCTTGGCTAATTCGACACTGGTATTAACCGCAGCAGAATCGGGGATTTGGGTAAGATAGCGTAATTGATATAAACCGATGTGGAGAATAATTCGCAGGTTAAGTGGTTGCTGTTGGGCTGTTTTTTTCCCTAATAAACTAATTAAAGCATCAAGCGATCGCTGTTGTCGCACTACTCCATAAACTATCTGACAAACTAAACCTCGATCTAGAGCATTGAGTTTATGGGAACTTAGGATGCGATCAATGGCAATATCAGTATAAGCTTTTTGACGATAAATAGACTCCAAAGCCAAAAAAGCACATTGACGAGCATTGCAAACAAATAAACGGTTTTCCATAAAATAGCAATGGGTGGAGTTTGAATGTAATTCGTATCTTGCACCTCGATACAAAAACCCCCCCATACAATAAGTCTATTAAAATATACTATAAGTGTTATTAAAACTACATAACAATCATCTTCAGAGGACTTGAGCTATTAGCCAAGAAATAAATTTCTTGGTCAAAATCGCGCCTTGTGCAAGATCTGAGTCCAAGAAGTAGTAAGCTCAGGAATTAGATATTAAGATTTGGCAATAAATATTAGTATTTCTTAAAACTACTGGTTTGAATATGAACAGTCACGGTTTAAGCTGTAAATAGAGCTTTAGTCTAGATTTAAGAGCCTAACAGTGTAGCAATCTCAACCATCATCATCTTGTTCTCAAATCCAAGCTAAACCTTGTCTGTGGAAACTGTTTCTGCTTCTACATCTACTGTGACATTATTTGGTTGTGCAGTATCTTTTTCTAGCTTACTAGTTTTTAATTTTTCCACCATCATTTGATAGATTTCTGTAACTAACAGTGTAAGTAACACTACATCATCTATTTGTCCTGCTATGGGAAATATATCAGGAGAGATATCAAGAGGACTAATAAAATATACTAAAGTGCCGAGTATAACCAACCAACGATATTGGGGATGACGAATAGCATTACGATACCATTCGTAAAGAGAGGAAAGTGATATCTTCATTTTCTAGCGGACTTAATTTACTAATTTAATTTTGCCAGATCGAACTAGTGTTTTGGGGGCGGATAACCTCATCTTTAACATTAAGTCATTTAACACTTATCATTTAGAATTTTAGGGATTTTAAATCAACTAACAATTACTCAATATTCAATTAACAATGTGCTTAATAGGTATAAACCTATTTTCCTTCTTTTAGGGGAATAAGAAAAAAAACCAAGTAATAGTTGATGTAAGAGCCAGGAAGATAAGTATTGGTTGAGAAAATATGGTAATACTCTTAAAATAATATCTGTAAAAACTAGCAACAGTAAAATTTCAACCCAAAATACCAGAGGCATTAACCAGAAGGTAATCAGAGCCAGAAAAAAAAATATCAATCCTAATAAGCTCCACCATAAAATTGAATTACGTCTTTGATATTTAAAAGGTATTTGCCTAAATATTTGTTCAATCAACCAATAGTGAAGCTCAATTATTTCCTCCTTAAAAGGTAGAGCTTCATTTGGGATGAATTGTTCTCCTTTGCCTGATAAATAAATTACACTTTTAATTATGGTTATTTTTTCTTCTTGCTTTTGGTAATAAGTCTTAAAAGTTATTCCTAACCCTGGAGATTCTAAGATATTTACTAAAAAATAGTATCGTAATTCAGCTAAATTGTCTGCTGAAAGCTCAATCTGTTGTTGGTTATTTCTAAGAGCAATGATTTGGTCTAAAATATCTTGATTAAAGTCAAAAATAATCTGCTCTGGGATAGTGCGCCTAGGAGATACTCGTTGTTGTTCGATACGAAGACAAGAATCTATTAGATTGTGAACTAGTAAATTACTCACAGTTGATCTTACTTGCGTAATTCATTAGCTAAGATTTTCTGATTTTTTGTTGTCTTTGTAAAATATCGATCGCGAATTTTAACAATCTATGCCATTGTTGCTCTCCTGATTCTACTCCTTGTTGATGCAAGTTCAAAATCGCCTCTTTATCTGGATGATGGAGTATTTCTTGAGCATAGCAATTAGTTATTTTTCCTTCTAATTCTATTACTGTTTTAGCGTAGGTAATCTCTTGCTTAGTGATTAAAGTTGTGTCAGTTTCTTGACTAATTTGCTGGCTTTGATCGAGATTAGCTTTACTTTTAGCAAGTTGACGTAATACTTTTGCTAAAGGTATGTCTGTCAAAATTTTACCTAGTAGTTTATTTTCTGTACTATTATCTGGTGCAAAAGGAGAAGGCAATCTAGAAGGTAAGTTTTCCCAACTAGGATCGTTAGCTCGGCTTAAAATAGGTAAATCTCTTTCAATAGCAGCCCTTTCTGCTGAATTATATAACTGACAGTTGGGATTGATTAATCTAAGTGCATATTTTAATTCTAGTTGACGGCGCAAATTCAGATAGCGATCGCATATACTAGGGGAAATTTGAGCTTCAAGCAACTCTTCACGAGATATAGTGTATATCTCACAATAAGCATCCCAGGGATGAAAAACCTCTTCTTGAATCTCTGAAACTATAGTCGTACTAATTTCTAATGTTGTAATCTTCTCTAAGATAGAAGTCACTGATGTTAACCAGCGAGCTAAATTCTGCTGAGTGTTTTTCTCAAGATGTTGTAAATTTTTGGAAGATGATGTTTGATTCACAACCAAAGTTATCTCCAGTAACTATCATGGCTTATCTTTGGGGGCATTTTTATCTTGTTGAATTGGGTTTCCCCCAGAATTTGGCAGAAATTCAGTTTCATCTCCCCATTCTTCTGATTCATCTAAGTCAAAAGCGTCTAAGGTTAAAATATCAGCCTCCAAATTATCTTCTTCTTCTTCTAGCCACTCTCCCCAATCATTATCATCATCTTTCCTATTAGCTTCTTGAGTGTTTGTCTGTGCTGGTGATTCTAGATCTTTGAAAGACAAAATATTATCTTCTGGAGATTCTGCGTCAGGAATTTCCGTAATCGGAGTAGTTTCATCGATCTTAGGCTCATCTGTCTTAACTGAAGCTGCTTTTTGGGTTTCTTCACTAATACTTGCTTCTGGTAAAGATTTAGCAGCTACTTTAAAAGGCTTTAGAGGCTGATAATTTTCTCCTTGTTTTTGTTGCTGTAAAATTGCCATTAAACCCAATATTTTTTGTAAGCCTTCAAGATTCTGACTGATAGTTTGATGTCCTTGACTAACTTGCTGATTGTGGAATTGTTGCGCTTTTTGGTACAGGCGATCGCCTATAAGTTCCGCTCCTATTTGGTTAGTAATTTCTCCCTCAACTAAATTAACATCAGTATGCAGACAGTTTCCTGCTTTGGCTTGAGGGTTAGAATCTGATGCAGAAGCAATCCAAGTGGTAATCTTTAACTCAGGGGCTTTAGTGATTGCTAAAACCAAAGCATCATTAAGTCTTCCTTCCCTAATTGCTTGTTTAAATTCTTCACTGGATGCCATTAGCTGTTTGTTCCTCTTATTATTATCTAAAACAGTTTGTGGTGATTAATTTTCGATACTATCCCCAGACTGTGGTACTTGCGCCATAGTATCATTCAACATCACAAACATCTTTTGCAGACTTGCAAGATTATTTAAAATAATTTCTCTTCCTTGTTGTACTTGTTCTAAGTGTAGCTTTTGCAACTCCTCATAAGCAGGATTGCTGGCGAATTCTCTACCAATTTCGTTTTCTACTTCCCCGTCTGCTAAATTAATGCGAGTACGCATTCGATAACCAGGTTTAGCACCATCATCCAAATTATCTGTTTCCGAGCTAGCTACCCAAGTGGTGATTTTTAACTCTATGGCTTCGCTCATCGCTATACTTAAAGCGTCATAGATTTCTCCTGCTTGAATTTTCTCCTTGAATTCTTCGATAGCTGTCATGATGATGATTCTCTATTGGGTAACTATCAGCAAGTTTATAGCTTAATTTGCAGTTGTGCCAGAAATCAACACCAAAAATCTGTCACATCGTAGCCTAAATTTTGTAACATTTGATGGAGCAAAGGCAAACTCAAACCGATGACATTACTATGACAGCCCTCAATTTTTTCCACAAAAAAGCCTCCTTTTCCTTCCAGAGCAAAGCTTCCTGCACATTTTAGAGGTTCGCCACTAGCCACATATTTTCTAATAGTGCGATCGCTGATGGGTTTAAAATAAACCTTAGTAATACCACAACAAATTAACTTTTGTTGCATTCTCAAATCGAGAAGGGCGTGTCCCGTGTATAAAATACCTGTATTACCACGCATTTGCTGCCAACGGGCGCTCGCTATTTCTGGAGAATCGGGTTTACCGTAAATATTACCTGCAACTTCCAACACCGAATCACAACCTAAAATCATGCTATCTGGAAATTGAGAGCTTACGGTTTGGGCTTTACATTCTGCTAAAGTTTCTACCAAAGCCTTAGCATCGTCTAATTGTATTTGAGACTCATCAAAGTTACTCTGACATACTATAGGTTCAATTCCGGCGGTTTGTAAGAGTTTCTTCCTTGCTGGGGAAGCAGAAGCTAAAACAAAGGGGATAGACATTGAATTAAGGGATGAGGAGTAAGCAAAGAATTATGAGGAAGTTTCTTGGGGGTTGAAATCACAGCACAACCAGCTAAATCCCCCCAAAGCGGATTTTTACTATCCTCAATCTATTAGTAATACTTCGCTAGTTTTGCAGCTAAAGAAAAAAAGAAAAGAAAAATAGAAATCTTGCAAAAATAAATATAAAATCAAAATTTATACCTATTGCAAGAGTGCCTATTACCTTAACTTGACCAGGGTTTATGGAAGTGGGTGCAAGAAGTATAATTAACGAACAGTAAAAGATTTAGCAGCAACTTCAAAAGTATCTTTAACCTGATTCCAACGTTTCTCTGTAGTAGAAAGATTGAAAGTAAATAGTTTACCCCGACTTACTACAACCGTAGCAATATTGTGTCTGGCTGGTTGATCTGGGGTTTCCACTTCGTATTCTAAAAGATAGTAAGTTTTGTCATTCACTTGACGAGATTCTGCTGTAAGAAAATCTGTTTCTCGATTCAAATCAGGGTTATTGTTCACCGCTTTAAAAAAGCGATAACCTACATCAGTAGGAGTTCCCAAATCTTCTAAAGCTACATCAGAAGGAGCATCACTAATAATTACACTTAAGTTTTCGCCTCTTTCTATCAAATCCCGAAATACTACATCTACACCAGGGGAAGCATTTTTGACATCTACAGGAATCCAGCCATTAGGATAGAGAAATTCATAACCTTGGGAGGTATTAACATAACTTTGTAAGCCACTAACTCCAGCAGAGCAACTAGATACTAAAGTGGTTAGAGAAATCAATAATAAACTTATAAATATTCTGAACATTGGTTATTTCCTATGAGATTGTAGTGATCCTGCACTCTCCGCGATAAAATTTTACCTTAATTTGAATGGCTACAAACTCTGGTTACAGGGAAAAAAATAACCTGTACTGAAAAAGTGCAGGTTTTTGATTAAAATTACTAATGCTTGACTAGTGAGAACTTAACCAGCATTGGAAGCATAGAATGCTATAGTAATTACACCACCAATTAACAACGCCCCTAAAACGCCCAAGATTAAGTAGTTGCGTTTTTCGCTACTGGTAGGAGCTTCTGCTCTGTACATCCGAGGCTCATTAGCAAAGTTATTGAGTCTTCCGCCATCTTCTGTTGTATAAGGCATAATATTAAACCTCTCTTACTGTTTTTGTTGTGATAAAAGTTATTTCTTTTGCCTTATCCTACAACAATTCTTAACATTTGCCTAATATTATTTAGTACTTAGCTCTAATTTAATCCTGGCATCATCAGATCTGAGAGATATATCCTCGTAGGTAAGTTTGAGAAATAGTTTGGGATTAATTGCCGTTGTAGCTGATGCGATCACACCATCTCCCTGAGTACCCTGACCGTAACCTACTTCAAATTCCCAACGATAGCGATTCTTAGTCACTTTTTCCCCAGAATTAAAATTCCAGCCCCAAACGGTTAAATCTTCTTGTTCCTTTTTAATTTCCTGAGTGTTGTACCTGACAAAAATCCCACATTGGAAAGTATCTGAGTAACTACCAAAATTGTACTTAATTTCCGAATTACTTTTCTTGGCGTTAGTAGCGTGAATTAACTGGAAATTACCCAAGCGAGAAGTAACTCGCCATTCTAAATCATTATTGTTGTCTAGTTCAGCTTTTGCCAAAAAAGACACAAATTCATTCTTAAAGGCGATTTTTGCCCCTGCTTTCAAAGTTTCTTGCTTACTGTTTCCTTCCGCAGTAAGAGTAACTCCATCAGCCAAACCCCAATGGAGGTCAAACTTTTGTTCTTGGAAGTTACTATGAAAATTTAACAGAAAATCTTTGGAAGGTTTTAACTGAAGATGGGAATTAATATCTACTCCTTCTTCTCCTGTCAAAACTGAAATAGTAGCTTGGAGAGGGAAATTATCTGGTTGATAGGTTAGTTGACTAAAACCAGATAAAAAATCTTCATAGACAAAACCTAATCCCATAGTCACATTGTCCGCAAAACCTTGGTGATAAGCTACACCACCACGAAAATCCTCAAACTCGCCTACTATATCGTTTTTGGGTAATAAGTTGCGTTTACCACCACCAGAAACAGTTAGAGTTGTCGTACCTTCAGGAAGAACAAGTCCAAAGTCGGTATAATTGAGCTTGTTAAGTTTAAATCCTTCCGCTTTGCGCTCGCCCCATTGCTCAATAGTGGTTAACCCCCAATATTTCTGTTTATTTTCACTAGTCCAACCATCCCAAAAAGTATCGTGAAAACCCACAATAAAGTCTCCTGTTTCTCCACGATGAATCTGGGATTTTTTGTCTTGGGGTAAAAACTTATCTTTGATTAAATTTATCGAAATAACATCGTCGTCAAGATACCAATCATCCAACTCTATAATCTGTTTTAGATAACTCTTATCATCAGGAGTAATCAAGTATATTACATCTTGTTGAACTTCTAGATTGACAGTAGGAGTCAAGTAAAATAAGGTATCATTTTGCAGTGCTTTTGCAGATGTGAGCGGTTTGGGTTGGGTTTCTTCCTGAGTCGAAGAATTTGCCGAAACCGAAAAATTAGACGACAGACAGTACAAGATACTGCCTATAAGTAAATTTGCTACAATAGCTTTCATCAATCTTTAGGGTTGTGTGAGGAGCAACAAAAGGGAATTAGATTAGAAGCAATTGGTTCAAAATAGATACAACACCCTTCCTAATACATACTGTCTCTGAGTAAATACCCTGATTTGATGACAAGTTTTGGTAAAGATATGGTGTTGTTGTCTAAAAAATACAATTAGACTAGCCAAATCCTCCTTTCTTAATTTTATTTTGACTGTTTTTGAATCAGCAATAATAAATTTTTTGTCAATTATCAAGAGACTATGTTAATGATTAGATACAGTTTTGTTGAATATAAACTCAATTAAGGGATAAGGGATGAAGGATAAGGAAAGCTCCACAGACTAGAATATCTAGCCCATGTATTTTCCTGATTATTCCTCCCTCATAATTCATCCTTTAAGGGCGCAAGCTCAGTCAATTAGAACTTATTGGCAATTTTTGGAGTTCAATTATTAGTAAAAATGCAGATATTTAAGCTATTTTCCCCGATAAAAAGCGTTATTTCCCTCAAATCTTTAAGTTGTTCTATCGCGCTGGTTTTAGGTTTTGCTAGCACCATAAAAGCAGAAACCCCTGAGACGATTCCTCAAAAGCTAGAAACCGTCATCATGGAAATTGAAACTGCTGCTAATCAAAAAGACTTATCAGGATTAATGGAACACTATAGTCCTGAATTTACTAACAATGATGGTTTAACCAAAGAATCTTTAGGCGCTACTCTAACCGAAATCTGGAACAATTATCCTCGGCTCAGATACACTACAACCATCAAATCATGGGAGCAAGAAGGAGATGAATTAGTAGCCGAAACCGTAACTCAAATTAGAGGGGTACAACCAACAAGAGGAAGAGTTATCCGTCTTAATTCGGTAGTAACTTCTAGTCAGCATTTTCTAAATGGGAAATTAATTCGTCAAGAAATCTTATCAGAACAAACTCAACTAACTTCTGGTAACAATCCTCCTAAAGTCAGAGTAATTGCACCTGACACAGTAGAAGTAGGAGAAAAATATAACTTTGATGTTATTGTTTTAGAGCCAATCGGGAATGAAGTATTATTAGGTGGAGCAATCCAAGAACCTACTAGCAGCGAGCGCTATTTAAATCCCACTACCTTAGAATTGGAACAACTCAGCGCAGGAGGAATCTTTAAAACTGCTGAAGCTGCTTCAATTCCTGAGAATCAATGGTTATCTGCTATTTTAGTGCGGGGAGATGGTATTACTATGATTACTCAACGAGTTAGAACCCAAGATTGACTACTCACCCGCATAAATGACAGGTGATTCTAATAAGGAGGTTTCGTGACGGGTCGAAGGTACTCCGCCGTAAAACGACGGAGCCTGCTTCGACTTCGTTAAAACACCATCACGAAACTTTTGATCTTTATTAACTGACCAGAGTTTGATTCTCTGGGGCGAAGTCAAAATCGCCCTACTCACTTGCTTAAGGCTTATGCTTCTTAGGCTGCTCAAACTCATGACTACTTTACGGATGATATTAGCTGCTCCATTTGCATCTGCATTGATATACCAGTT
>JASJCP010000246.1 GCA_030065935.1 Xenococcaceae cyanobacterium MO_167.B27 | reverse complement strand
GCCAATATTTTGGTTAAATGTATGCACAGACTCGATAGAGAGCGAGTGAGTAGCGGGTTTTTGGCTAACCCTTTAAGGATTTTTATCTCTTAAGAATCCCCCGAATTTCTTGAAAGTTCGTTCAGAACTTTATTCGTGGGAAGCGTCAAAGCCAATTTCCTACAAGTACGTAAGAACTCCAAAAATGAGGACGGTTAAAGCGGGGATTCTTTAATAAGGTTAATTGTGCCTTGCGTAAAGCTTCCGCTTTGGTTATGGGAATAGTTTGATTTCCTAACTCTTGATAAAATTGACCCATGAGTAAGGCAGTGGCCTCGTCATTAACACGCCATAGAGTAGCCAGAGTACTACGCGCCCCCGCCCTGACTGCAACTCCTGCTAATCCCAAAGCTGCCCTTTTGTCTCCTATGAGGGTTTCGCAAGCACTGAGAACTAAGAGTTCGATTGCATCTTCGTTACCGAGGTCACTATTACGAAGTAAGTTGTTCAGTTGATTAACGTTAATGCGATCATCCCAAGTGAGAATAAAAGTATTTTCTGCTTGAGAACTAAATTGACCGTGGGTTGCTAAATGAACTACAGGGAAAGGAATTTGAGCAATTTTAGCTTGGAGGTTGATGCTGGTAAAGTTATCATTCAGGAGTAATTCTGTTTTTGGTATTTGAGATTGAACAGTATTTAATTCATTCGCTACATATCTTAAAGGAGGGAAGCCACCACGAGCTTCTGTTATACCTGCGGTGAGGGCTTTGAGTTGTTGTTGAGCGATGGGACGAGGCGTAACTAGCTGTAACCCAGGGGCTACGGCGAGCGCGTATTTTTCAATCAGATATTGTTGTCCATCGTGAAGCACAGACATGGGGATATTGCGGAGGGGACTATCGAGGACAAATACTAGGGTTTTGATGTTGCTGTTGGCTAGGTCATTTTCCGCTGGTTCAATGATCCAGTTATATACTTGTTGGGCTAGAGGTAGGGTTTCGCTGCTGTTGCGTTGGGTAAGAGATTGAGTCAGTCTTTGCAAAATTCTCTCCACCCTGCCAGGATTTTCGATGGGGGTGGTGTAATGACGTAGTTTTTCTTGAGGCAGTTTGAGGATAATTTCCAAACGGTCTTCTAAAACTATAGGGTAAATAATGGCTGCGGTAGGGTCATCTTGCTCTGTAATTTTGTCGATGACTACTGGTTGGGCATCGAGACAGGTAGCGTGAAAGAAGTTTTCTAATTCGGCTAATTGTAAAGAATCAATGGCTTCACGGGCAGCAATTAAGTTTTTTTCGCCTGAATCTGCTGATTTTAGTAATAATCCAACGTATTCGCGATAAATAGGCTCGATATTTTCTCTAAAAGTAAATTGAATTTCGGGATTAACAGCAACTAAATCACTGCGGAGAGATTGTAGGGTTGTAACAGCTTGCTGATAAGCTGCGAGCGCTTGTTGGTCTTTTCCTTGAACTTTTAATAGTCTTCCCAGTTGCCCAAAACCTTGATAAGCGATGTCTCTTCTATCAAGGTTTTGGGCAATAATTAAAGCCTGTTGGGTTACGAACTGGGCTGATGCCAATTGATTTTCTAGTTCGTATAATCTTCCTAAACTAATTAGGGCATAGGCTTCTGCTAGTTTATCCTCTAATTGTCGAGCTTGCTCAATTGTGGCAGTCAGTATATTTTCAATTTGAGACTGAGTAATAAATGATGAGGTTTGATTCGGTAATGCTTGCTCTCGCAGTTTAATCAGATTCTGAGCGTAATTGATTTGAGAATAAATTGCTTCATGTGTGAGGGGTAATTCTGGGATTAAAGGCTCGATTTCTGCTAACAAAGGGGGAATAGCTGACCAGGTTTTCGTTTCTCTTAACAGACTGAGTTGATTGAGTTGGGCTTTGATTTTTTGATTAGTATTAGCAGAATTGAGAGCAGCTTGTTGGTAATAAGCGAGCGCTTGTTGGTATTCTAGTTGAGAACGGGCAATATTACCCAAACTAAAGAAAGCGGAACTGATATCTTCGGTTAATTCTAAACTTTCGGCTATTTCTAAACTGGTTTGTAGGGTTTCTCCCGCTCTTTCTGTCTCTCCCACTAACAATAAAGCGTTTCCTAAAGAACGTAATCCTACTGCTTTGGTTATGGAGTCTGGTTGTTCTTGTAGGGTGGTTTCTAACTGGTTTAAAATTTTCAGACTACTGCGATAATAGCCTGAAGCTTGTAAGGCACTCGCCTGATTGATGCGAGTGCGTATAATTCCTGTTTCTTCGCCTATTTCTCGATAAGTTTCGGTTGCTTGTTGCCAGGTTTGAGCTGCTAATTCAGCATTTCCTTGAGCTAGTTGCAATCTGCCTTTAATATCTAGAGTTTGAGCCAGAATTAGATTGGCTTCAGGGGTTGGTGCTAAATTTGCCAGCTTCTGCAAACTTTGGAGAACATAAGTGTTTACTTGTTGCCATTCTCCCAACTGCTGATAAGCTAGGGCAATATTACTCAGTACCATAGCTTGTCGGAGATTATTTTCTTGGGCTTGGTATTCTGCTAAGGCTTGTTTGAGAGTTTGAATGGCTGCATTGTAGTTTTCTGCTTCGTATAAATTTTGGCCTTTTGCTACTAATTCAGCTACGGTATTGGAAGTTTGATGATGGGGTAATGGCTCTACAGTAGCGGTCATTACCCGCTCTGGGGATAGAATAAGGCATCCCACAGCAGTAAATAGCATTAACAGCAGCCAACTAATAGTTTTCTTTTGATTACATAAACAAGATAAAAGACGCAAGTTAGAGGGAATCATTAATATATTTCATCTAGTAGACGTAGCAATTAAAGTTAAAATTATACTACAAAATTACACCATTTCAATAATCTTGGGTTTTTCCCATTTCCAATCAACAATTAAGGGTTGATTACATTTGCCGTTAGAAAGCCTCAATTTACCATCTTTTAACTTGATAGCTTATTGCTTCCAAATCACTTTATGCCTAACAGTTTATGAGGGCGGAGGAAATAATTTGCTAACTACCAAAGTTCCTCACCTCTCATCCCTTCCTCACTCCTCATTCCTAATCCCTCATCCCTTATTAAGTACCCAGGTATCTTTACTACCGCCACCTTGAGAAGAATTAACGACTAAAGAACCTTTTTTGAGGGCGACGCGGGTTAATCCCCCTGGATGAACGTAAATTTCATCACCGCGATGGAGAATGTAAGGGCGTAAATCTACGTGTCTGCCTTCAATTTTGCCATCTATTAAAGTTGGTACTCGGGATAAACTTAGGGTTGGTTGGGCGATATAGTTGCGGGGTTGGGCAATAATTTTTTGGGCGAATTCCTCTCTTTCTGCTGCTGTAGATTTTGTGCCAATTAGCATCCCGTAACCGCCAGCTTCATTAGCTGATTTTACGACTAAGCTTTCTAAGTTGTTTAAAACGTATTTTCTATCTTCTTCCCGCCAACATAAATAGGTAGGAACATTAGCTAAAATTGGTTCTTCTCCTAAGTAATAACGAATCATGTCGGGAACATAAGCATAAATCACTTTATCATCTGCTACTCCTGTTCCTGGGGCGTTAGCGAGAGCAACTCTACCTTGTTGATAGACTTCCATTAATCCTGGTACACCTAGTAGGGATTTGGGATTAAATGCCAGAGGATCGAGAAAGTTATCATCTATACGACGATACACTACATCAACTCGATGTAATCCTCTAGTAGTTCGCATTTGTAGATAACCGTCCGCTACTACTAAGTCTCTACCTTCTACTAACTCTACCCCCATTTGCTGTGCTAAAAAAGAATGTTCGTAATAAGCAGAATTATAAATACCAGGAGTAAGAACAGCTACAGTAGGGTTGGGTAATTGAGGGGGTGCTAGGTTTAAGAGAGTTTCTAGTAACTGACTGGGATAGTCATCTACTGGTGCAACTGCCATATTTTGGAAGATTTCGGGAAAGGTGCTTTTCATAACCCGCCGATTTTCTAGCACGTAGGAAATCCCTGAAGGCGATCGCAAATTATCTTCTAAAACATACCATCCACCGTCCAAATCTCTTACTAAATCTGTCCCTGTAATATGACACCAAATTCCTCCTGGGGGTTTGATTCCCCAACAAGGCTTTAGGAAACCCGATGCAGTATTGATTACCTCTGCGGGAATTTTGCCATCTTTAACTATTTTTTGCTCGCTATAAACATCATTTAAAAACAGATTGAGAGCTTGAATTCTTTGCTTTAGACCTTTTTCCAGACTTTCCCATTCTGAATTACAAATAATACGGGGAATGATATCAAAAGGAAAGATTTTTTCGACTCCCCGATTGTCACTATAAACATTAAAGGTTACTCCCAGTTTATACAGAGCAATTTCCGCCGTTAAACGCTGTTGTTCTAATTGCTCTATCCCCAAACCGATCATGTATTCAATCAAAGAACTAGAATGCGATCGCGGTTTCCCTTTTTCTATAAACAATTCATCATAAAATTCTTCAGGATCGTAAGCGTCAAAAGGCATCTTCTTCAGGTGTGGTGGGATACTAGCAATGATAAACCAGGAGCAATCAGTAACAAATGTTAGTTACTTATATGATCCAGATGTTACTTGATCTCTAACAGCAAAATGTGATTGTAGTTACTTTTTAAATATGTTTTAAGAGCCAATGTTCGTAAATCAATAACGTAACATTTAATTACACCTAAGTGCGATCGCAACTTCGCAGATACTCCTCAATAACTGGTCTATCTGGTGGACTTGTATCTTTGGGTAGTTCGTTCAAGTTAAAGAAACGTAATTCATAGCCTTCCTTCTCGTCTGCTTTAAGTTTTCCTCTAAACCGTCGCGATGTATAAACAGCAACTACGTTAACAATCACATCTCCATTGGGATATTTATAAATTAGTTCCTGTCCTGAAAACAAACCAAACCAATTTAGCTCATCTAACTCTAAGCCTGTCTCTTCAAAAACTTCACGCCTAGCAGTTTCTTCCAAAGACTCACCAATTTCCATACTGCCACCAATTAGTCCCCACTGTTGATTATCTTTACGATGTTGAAGAAGTAAACGATTCTGTTGGTCAAAAATCAACGCAGCAGCACCAGCAATGATAAGAGGACGATGCCCAACTAAAGCTCGAAGTTCCCGAACATAGCTCATGTTTAAATCTTTTAACTTTTGATATTTAGTAAATAATTAAAGTCCATCTTTAATCGCCTGAGAAATTTTATCTTGGACAATGGTTAATTCTTCCGAACTTGCTGATGTCGCACGTTCGGGGTTTAGTTCATTACCTGAATTGACTGGAACAAGATGAATATGGACATGAGGAACACCAAAACCTTCAACAGCAATACCAATGCGCTTGCTCTGCATAGCTTGTTGGATAAATGGAGCTAGCCACTTGGCAACTTGCCACATAGAATTGTAAAGTTCATCTGGCAGATCAAAAATATAGTCTATCTGCTGTTTGGGAATTAGTAATGTATGACCAGGATTAATTGGATGAATATCAAGAATAGCAATAAAATCTTCATTTTCCCAAAGGGGAAAGGCTGGTAATTTACCGTTAATAATTTTGGTAAAAATCGACTCCATTATTTATCACTGCTAAGGATATTTACGATTTTGCCAGAACTTTCAAGAATTTATAGATTAGCAATTTGCTGCTCTATTAGCAACTAGCAAATTTGACACTCCCTCAGCCATTTGGCATGAGGGATTCTTGGTTCGACGACTCGCCGTAATCCGACAGGATTGCTCCAACCGAACTAGAGGGCAAATCTCCCCAAGCGTAACTTCCTGTATGCCCTACAGTACTCAATCCTTTTTTAAGGATGTTGATGCTGGCTGCAATATCTCTATCTTCGATATACCCGCATTTACAAACATGGGTGCGAGTTGATAGAGCTTTTTTAATCCTAGTTCCACAAGCTGGACAATCTTGGCTTGTGTAATGGGGTGGAACAGCAATTGTTATCTTGTCAAACTTCCACCCGAAATATTCAATCCAACTGCGGAACTGTGTCCAACCAGCATCAGAGATAGACTTCGACAATTTACGATTTCTAACTAGATTCTTAACATTCAAGTCTTCATAGGCGATGCAATCATTAGAAGCACATACGCACCTTGCTAACTTCACGGCTTATCCGACATAAACAATTATACATAAACAACAACAACAACAAAAATATTTTATTTGTCGATATTCATTGTATAATATCCGAAGCGGATTTTTTATACAAGAAAAACAAGCTTAATGAAAGTTCAAAAGATTAAGCTCAGTAGATGGACAAGTTTTTCCCAGGGCGATCGCTTAAACCAAAAATGATTTAGAGGTACAATTTTTATCAGTACTTTAGTTCTGAATTCCTCTTATTAATATAAGTCAAGCTTATAT